>JASFGZ010000437.1:0-4399 GCA_050123495.1 Desulfobacterales bacterium | reverse complement strand
TGCAGGCACATATCAGCCCGGTGTTTTCCTGAAGATACCACGCCATTAATTTGTTTTGAAATTTAAGCGGACCAATGATATGAACTTGCGGCTCCAATGGTTCGTTGCTGGCGCGCGATGTGCTTGTCGAATTTGCCAAATTTACCCTGCGTCAAACTGTTTTGCTGTTGATATTCAAATTTTATTAAAAAAGGGAAGTATTAATTTTAAGTATATTAAATTATTATAAATAATTGATATCAAATCTGGTCGCCGTTGTCAATATGAATTGCCTAATTATCACTATAACTATTTGAAAATATTTGGATTCAGTCTATCTTGTATTTGCAGTCAATTCGCATCAGAGTATATATAAAGGTTTCAGGTTTCGGGTGTCAGGTGTCAGGAAAGTACAGAGACTTTCTGAAATTGACATGTGACACATGAGAACCGCCTTGCTTATTTCTTGAAAATCTCTTTTTACCCTGTTAAATAATTCTAGTTAGCCTCATGTAATGAGGTGTTAATGTTCAGTCATTAGATGTCAGGACGCCTGGTTTCGCCCCGAAATATGAAATTTCACCGGGACCGGTCTCAACCTGCAGCCTTTAAGCTAGCTGGTAGGCTCTTTGAGCAAGGGGCTGACACCTGACACCTGAAACCTGAAACCTTATTTGACCGGATAGGGGGACTGCTAAATGACCGCCATGGAAATCAAGCAAAAGATCCGGGTCCGTTTGTGGGATCAAATGGTGTTAATTGGACTCGGGCTGGCCTTGTTTTATTCGGTTTTTGATTCAATTCTGTATATTTTTACGGAATACGATGTCGACTTCTTCCAGCGCCTGGTGGGTCCGGACCTCAGTGAGGTTTGGAGCCGGTTAACCATCTTGTGTCTTTTCATCATTTTTGGTTCGCATGCTCAGTATACAATCAATCAGCGCAAAATTGCAGAGGAAGCAATGCGGAGCAGCGAAGAGCGGTATCGGCGGATTGTGGAAACGACCCCGGACGGCTATTATGAGGTGGATATCAACGGCAACTACACCTTTTTTAATGACGCCATGTGTGACCTCCTGGGATACTCCAAAATAGAAATGACCGGCATGAACCACAGGGCCTATCTGGACGAAGCCAATTCCCAGGTGCTGCAAAACGCGATCAATCAAGTTTACCGCACGAGGGAATCCGTTAAAGCATTGGATTGGACTTATACCAGACGGGACGGCTCTGAACGTCATGCCGAATCATCCATTACACTGATAACGGATTCCAAGGGGGAGCCAACCGGATTCGGGGGCTTTATGAGAGATGCCACGGAGCGCAGGCAGGCCGAGGCGCTGCGTCAGGCCAAGATGGCGGCGGAGACGGCCAATCGTGAAAAGAGCCGGTTTTTAGCGAACATGAGCCACGAAATTCGAACACCGCTCAACTCAATTATCGGACTCATTGAGTTGATGCTGGAAACCGATCTGCGGCCGGATCAGCGTGAAGATCTCGATGTTGTCATAGCTTCAGCCTACGCGTTACTGTCTCTTATAAATAACCTTCTTGATTTTTCCAAAATTGAAGCCGGGAAATTTGAATTAGAAAACGCGCCCTTTGATCTCAGAGACTTTATGAATGATACCGTAAAAATGATGGCCATGCGCACCCAGGCCAAAGGCCTTGAACTATCCTATCGGGTGACACCGGAAGCCCCCCGTCGGTTGGTGGGGGATCCGGATCGCCTGCGGCAGATACTGCTAAATCTGATAGAAAACGCGGTTAAATTCACAGATGAAGGTGAAATCGTTGTTTATGTCGCATGTGATCATATAACTGACTCGGAGGCCAATTTGCGCTTTTCGGTCGAGGATACAGGCATCGGGATTCCAGGGGACAAGCAGCAAAGTATTTTTTCTGCCTTCAAACAGGTGGACGCCAAGATCGCCAGTCGTTACGGAGGCACCGGCCTGGGATTGGCTGTCTCCTCCCAGCTGGTAAAACTTATGGGTGGTGAGTTTACGGTTTCCAGCAAAACCGGCCAGGGAAGCCGCTTTGAATTTACGGCCGGTTTCAAACGGTTGCTGGAAGAGCGCCGCGCCGGGGAACCGGCTGATCTTGATCTCCGGGAAATGAAAATTCTGGTGGTCGACGACAACGCCACTAACCGTCGAATTGTCAAAGAGATGCTTGAAGAATGGCAAATGACGGTTAAATTTGCTTCCAATTCTGAGGAAGCCCGCCAGGTTTTATCCGATGCTGGCACGTCGGAAAAACCTGTTGACCTGGTTCTGATTGACTCGGACATGCCCGGCTCCGACGGCTTCGCGCTTGCGCGCTGGATAAAAGACCAAAAGCTTCAGGATCTTCGTATGATCATGATGCTGACCTTCCCGCACCTGAAACGCAAAACTGAATTTCAGCCGCTGGGTATCAAAGCCAGCGTTATCAAACCGATCAATCCTTCGGAAGTACTCAATGCGCTACAGGTTGCCTTGGATAAAAAAGCGCCCGGCACCGAACAACCCCGCAAAGTTGAAAAGGCCAAACCAAAGACGCGCACGCGGCCGCTGAAAATTCTGGTGGCTGAAGATACGCCTTTTAACCAGACCTTTATTTTGCGCCTGCTTGAGAAAAACGGTTTTCATACGATCCTGGTTGAAAACGGCGAACAGGCGGTGGAACGGTTCAATACGGATACATTTGATGTTATTTTAATGGATGTTCAAATGCCCGAAATGGATGGTTTTGAGGCCACCCGGGAAATTCGAAAATCAGAAACGCAAAGAGGAGGGCATATCCCGATTATTGCCATGACCGCTTATGCTACGGAAGGCGACCGTGAGCGTTGTCTGGCGGCTGGAATGGATGACTACGTCTCTAAACCCATCTCAGCAGGCAAACTCTTTAAAACCATTGAAGCCCTGATTCCCCTTGAAGAATCCGGTCAAGCCGCCGATGAAAAAAAAGGTTGCGCCCTGAACAAAGACGTTCTAATTAAATCGTTTAAAGATGATCATAACCTCTTTAAGGAACTTGTCGAAATTTTCGTCAACGACTACCCGCAAATGCTGACTTCCCTGCGTCAATCGCTGAAGGCCAATGATGCCGAAACTTTTACACGCGCCGCCCATTCCCTGAAAGGCATGTTGCGAAATTTTCAGGCCGAAGCTGCCGCCGACGCGGCATTTGATCTGGAAAAAAAAGGAAAGCAGGGAGAATTGGATGGCACCGATCAGATCATTGACAGCCTGGCCGGTCAGCTTGACGAAGTGGCGCAAAAACTGAAAGCCCTTGTTAAGGAAATATCAGAAAGTTAGGTTGGAGGACTCACGAATTTTTTTTTAACAGGATTTACAGGATTTACTTGATTTTAATTTTACATTTTCAGTTTCCGGATGAAACTGAAAATATACAATCGCCTTCGGCGAAGGTAAACTTACTTATAGGTTTTTTCGGCAACTAATGGACACTACGAAAATATTTGCACGCACGTAATATTTATTAACGAGATTAATTTTCCGCCGCAGGCGGATTGAGTTGGATCACTTTCATCTGGAAAGTGATCCAGAAAAAATAATCCTGAAGATCCTGTTGATCCTGTCTAAAACCAAATTTTAATCCTGTCAAAAAAAGTTAGGTTTCTGAACACATGAGCAAAAAAATTCTTTTAGTTGACGATGATCGGGTATTGCTAAAATTTGCAAGCGACTTGCTGGAAAAGGAAGGGCACGAAGTCGCGACGGCACAGGACGGGTTTGCGGCCCTGAATCTGCTCACCTCTTTCTCTCCGGATATCATGTTTTTTGACCTCATCATGCCGAAAATCGACGGCGATAAACTGTGCCATATTGTCCGCAAAATGCCCCATTTAAAAGACTGCTATCTGGTGATTCTTTCGGCGGCGGTGGCCGAACTGGACTTCGATCACACTGAGATCGGCGCAGATGCTTACATTGCAAAAGGGCCCTTTAACGTGATGGGTAAACATGTTCTGGCTGCTGTTGAAGCATCCGAGGTCCCCCGCGAAGACGACGAGCCCAAACCGATCAAGGGCATTGAAAGCATTTATGCCCGTCAACTTACCAAAGAGCTGCTATCTCGAAACCGTCATCTGGAGACCATTTTAGAAAGCCTGGCCGAAGGCATTCTGGAGGTTTTTTCCGGTAAGGTTGTATACGCAAACGCGGCCGCTATTTCCATGTTCGGAATGGACAAAGGCAATTTGTTGGCATCCTATCCGCCGGATTTATTCGAAGGCAAAATTAGAACTAAGTTAGCGGCTATCTTAAAGTCAGGCAGCCATAAAACCAGCGAAATCGGCACCAACAATCCCGTCGTTCTTGACGGCCGTCTGGTTACCATCACCTGCATCCCGGTAAAGGAAGAACCGCTGACCACCATTCTTTTAATCACCGATGTCACCGAACGCAAA
>JASFGZ010000436.1:0-4402 GCA_050123495.1 Desulfobacterales bacterium | reverse complement strand
ACCCTTTATTTTAATGGTACGCCCGGCTGGATTCGAACCAGCGGCTTTCAGCTCCGGAGGCTGACGCTCTATCCCCTGAGCTACGGGCGCCTATCGAGGGCTCTGGGAACCGTCCCCTTTTGCCCAATTTCTGCGTCAGACTCAGATTTTAATCCTCGACATACTTCAAGTATGCCTCCGGTTAAAATCTTCGCCTTCCTTGAACTTGAACAAAATTGAACGCTTCCCAAAGCCCTCGAGCTTTTCTATAAATTAATTAATTTATGTGGTTATTTAAGTCAAGATCAATTAGATCAAATCTATTTATGTTTTTACAGATTTGATCAGCCCTTTTTCGATGGCTTCTTTGGCTTCGCCGACAACGTACAATGAGCCGGCGATACAGACAACCTCATCGGGGCTTGCGGTCTCAACAGCCTGCCGGACCGCCGCGGCGACCCCGGGTATCATGGTTACATCTGGAATGATTTTTTTAGCAACCGCATAAAGCCTTTGGGGGGCTAACGCCCGGTCGGTTTTTGCACGGGTGATAATGGCCCGTGAGCATACGGGCAGCAAGCTTTTGAGCATGGCCCCATAGGGTTTATCGTCTAAGATTCCCACCACCAGGGTGATGCGTCGATCGACCAGATTCTCGGAAAGAAATTTGGCCAGATTGCGTGCAGCGATTAAATTGTGCGCGCCGTCCAGAATAACGAAAGGATTTTCAGAAACAATTTCCAGTCTGCCCGGCCACCGGGTTTTGGTGAGCCCGTTTTTAATATTTTTCCTGGAAATTTTGGCTTTATCATTATTGAGCAATTCGCAGGCCGCTATGGCGAGGGCTGCATTTTCGACCTGATAGTGTCCCAGAAGCGGAGTATGCATATTGTGCCAGGTATTTTCAATACCGTAATAGCAGAACTCGCCGGCGCGATGTCGTCTCACTTTAAAATTTTTCCCCAGGATGTATAACGGTGCCGATTCTTTCCCGGCAACACGATGAACGACAGTCAGGGCCTGTTTTTGTTTTATTGCAGTGACCACCGGCGCTCCCCGCTTTATAATACCCGCTTTTTCGCGGGTGATCTGCGCCAGGGTGTTTCCCAAATAATCCCGATGTTCCATGGACACATTGGTGATGATGGATATCGCCGGCTGAATGACATTGGTCGCATCAAACCGTCCACCCATACCGGTTTCGATTACGGCCCAATCCACCGATTGTCGGCCGAACTCGTAAAGTGCCATGGCAGTGGCAAATTCAAAAAAGGTCGGGCTGCGATCTCCGTGATGGACCTGTTGGATCGCTTTATACGATTTTACAACATCGGCGTCTGAGATCTGGCGATTGTTGATACAGATTCTTTCGTTGAAGCGAACCAGGTGAGGGGAGGTATACAGGCCTACCTTATAACCGGATTCGTGCAAAATAGAGGATAGGGCCGATGCAACCGATCCTTTACCATTGGTTCCGGCCACATGGATAGAGATAAAATTGTTCTGGGGATTTCCAAGCGTATTTAAGATGCCTTTGATGGTTTCCAGACCGAGTATGATTCCGAACCGTCTGAGACCGTACATGGTCTTCAGACAGCGATTGTATGTATCTTTAAGAGGCATGTCACCTGCATATAAAAAAACCCGGCAAAATTAGCGTTTCTGCCGGGTTTTCAATTATTCAAATCTTTGTCTAACTTCTTCTATATCGGGCCGCTCGGGCAGCTGCAATTCTTTCCCTTCTTAAGGCTTCGCGCATCTTACGGCGTCTGTGCTCGCTCGGCTTCTCATAGCTCTTTTTCAATTTAAGCCGTTTGAACAGACCATCGTTTTGAATCTTCTTTTTCAAGATTCGCATGGCCTTTTCAATATCGTTGTCAATAACTCTAACTTCGATGTCCTTCAAATTTCTCGCCCCCTTTATAAGAAAATGTGTAACATATTGATATTATCAATCTTCTAATAATTTTTAATAAATATTTATACATATATTATATCATGTTGTTTGACAAGAAAAATTTCGAACATTTTGAATGAAAAATTTATTTATGCTTCTTTTGCCTAAAATCAAAGGGCCAAACAACCGGTGAATATTATCTTGACACGTTATTATCCTTCCGCCATACTCTGCCCGCAAAAATAGAATGATTAAAACCATAAAATCTGGAAGATGAAACAGTAAAGCTAATCACGAAAGCACAAAATTTTAAAAACACGAAAAAGATTTTTAAAATTTTTTTGTTCAGAAATAATAGGAAATTTTAATTGTACGGTGCTGATCTATTTGTAAATCATCTAATTTTTTATTTCGTGCTTCTTTTGTTTTCGTGTTTTCGTGATAAATTTTTATTTTTATCATTGTATATTTAAATTTGTTAAATGAATGGAAGGAGGACATACATGCGTCTAATACTACTGGGCGGACCCGGAGCCGGTAAAGGCACCCAAGCCAACTTCATAAAAGAAAATTACCAGATTCCTCAAATTTCAACCGGGGATATGCTCCGTGCGGCTTTAAAGGAAGGTACCGAGCTGGGCTTAAAGGCCAAAGAATATATGGACGCAGGCAAGCTTGTCCCCGATGATGTGATTATCGGCCTTGTTAAAGAACGAATTAAAGCGCCGGATTGCGAAAAAGGATTTCTGTTTGACGGATTTCCCCGAACCATCCCTCAGGCAGATGCCCTGAAGCAAGCCGGGGTGCCGGTTGAGGCCGTGGTTGACATCGATGTCCCCGACGGGGAAATCATCAAACGCATGAGCGGACGCCGCGTTCATCTTGCCAGCGGACGGACCTATCATATTGTTTTCAATCCGCCCAAAGAAGAGGGTAAAGATGATGTTACCGGTGAGCCGCTCATCCAGCGAGACGATGATCAGGAAGCGACGGTACGTAAACGACTGGATGTTTATCATTCTCAGACAGAGCCGTTGATTGATTATTATAAGGATTGGGAGCAATCCGGTGAATCCGCCGCACCCAAATATATTCGTATCGAAGGTGTCGGGCAGGTTGAGGAAATTCGGGATCAAATATACGCAGCTCTAGACAATCTAAAATAACACTTCGCACAGCCAAGTTTCAGAGGTTCGGGGTTCTGGGTTCAGAGGTTCAAGGATTTGTTAAATTAGTTTTATTTGTCTCATCGGTTGAATTGGTTGGCTTCAACCGAACCAATTGAACGAATTAAACCAATCAAACCAATAAAACGTGTGCTTGACATCTGCCCTCTGACACCTTTCATCTATCTCCGGTTGACTCCTGATCGCGAATTAGCCTTCTAACCAACGCTTCGGCTTCCTGCCGGGTCATATCACTTCTTGACAGGCGTTCTTCTTCTACACGATCCAAGATTATTTTAAACAGGGGCGAAGGTTTGAGGCCGAATTTATTTATCAGGTCATGGCCGGTTATCAGTGGCGGTACTGACTTTTTGGCTTTAAAATCGGTTTCAAATTCACCAAGTAATTGGTTTACAAATTTTATAAATGCACGGCTGCGATCGTTTTGCTCTTCTTCTTTGGCCAGCATATCAGCTGCTGCACACATAAGAAGTTCGCAGGTTTGTTCTGAGCATTTGATAAAAAACCGGGTGACCGCACGGGGATTTGCATTTTGTGTCTTTAAGGCCATAAAAAGAGAAAGCGGGCGCGTGTGATGCCGCACAAGAAAGCAAATGCTGTCGGCATCCCGCGTTGAGCACTTTAGCCGCTTACAAATGGCTGCGGTCATTTGAGCACCCCGGCGTTCATGGCCGTAAAAATGAAGGTTTCCGTCCGTGTCAGCGGTTTGAACGGCCGATTTTCCGATATCATGCAGCAAAATGGAAAACTTCAGCAAAGGCTGCCGGGATTCGGCGATGCGGTGCCCAAGAGGGGCGCCTTTTACCTTCAGCAGGGCCTGGTCAGGGCCGGAATCCAGCAGTCTTTCCAGATGGTCATAGGCGCGCAGTGTGTGCTCAAACACATCGAATTGATGAAATCGATTTTGACGGCATTGTTTTAAGGCCGAAAGCTCGGGCAGGATTGCAAACAACAGACCGGTATCCGCCAGTTGGTCAAGGTAAGCGTGGGATTTGGCACTTTGGAGCATTTTGAACAACTCTTCACGAACCCGTTCTCCCGCCGACTGTTGAATAAGCCCGGCATGTTTTTCGACAGCTGCCATTGTATGAGATTCAATGTCAAACTGCAGGATGGCGGCCATGCGAAAAGCTCTGAGCAGACGAACCGGATCTTGGTTAAAAATCCTTTTCGAAACCATGCGAATTGTTTTACCCGCCAAGTCCGGTTGACCACCGCAAGGATCGATCAACTGATGCGAGAACAAATCATAGGCCATGGCATTGATAGAAAAATCTCTGGCCTGAAGATCATCCTCAATAGACGTACCTTTTACTTTGGAGATATCGATCATGGTTTC
>JASFGZ010000435.1:0-4417 GCA_050123495.1 Desulfobacterales bacterium | reverse complement strand
ATTGGTTTGATTGGTTTAATTCGTTCAATTGGTTCGGTTTAAACCAACCAACCCAACCAATGAAACGAATAAAACGAATCCAACAGGTCCTTGTACATTGCTTGTGGGGTCGTAGCACGGAGTGCGAAGCCCCAAACCTTTGAATCAGGCGACATGCTTGCGATTTAACACGGTCACACCCGCAAGAATCGCGAGTCCGGCAAAATCCGTGTAGATGCTCGGAATAAACAGACACACGGCGCCAAGGCCCAGCAGGACCCGCTCCAAAACGACCCCCCGCCTGAGCCAGAAACCCTGCATCATCCCGGCAAAGGCAATAAATCCGATGGTCGCACTGGCGATGGTTTCGATAATCGCTGTCGTCGTGCCATTCAACAGCATGGGGGTATAGACGAAAAGAACCGGCGTAATCAGAAGCGGTGACGCCAGCCGGACTGCGGCAAACCCGGCCTTGTTGGGGTCACAGCGGGCAATCCCCGAAGCCGCAAAGGCGGCCAGTGCCACCGGCGGGGTCACCTGGCCGGTCTCCACGTACCAGAAAACGACCAGATGCGCCGCCACAATGGGCACGCCCAGTTCAACCATTGCCGGCACGGCCAGCACCGACACCACCACATAGGAAGCCGTGACCGTTAAGCCCATGCCCATGATGTAGGATGCAAGCGCCGTTAAGATAATGGTCAACGGCAGTAGCCCCTGGGAAAAGTTCAGGATGAGTGCCGAAAATTTGATTCCGATACCGGCCATCAGGGTAATGCCCACGATGATACCGACGGTGCCGGCGGTCGCGCCGACGACCAGAGAGTTTCTGGCGGCCAAAATGAGGGTGTCTAGTAGTTTTCGCGGACCCAGGCGGGTTTCTTTCTTAAAGTAACTCAGGGCAATCGCGCAGATGATCGCCCCAAAAGCGGCCTTCTGGGGAGAGTAGCGCGCGATTAAAAGCATCAGTATAACAACAACCGGAAGCAGAAGGTAACCCTGTTTCAGGAGGACGGTCTTGAGGTTGGGGAGCTGATGCCGGGGTAAACCTTTCAAACCCTCGCGACCGGCGATAAAATGCACCATCCAACCCACGGAAAAAAAGTATAGCAGGGCTGGAATGGCGGCAATTTTAATAATGTCCACATAGGCCGTTTCGGTAAATGTGGCCAGCAAGAACGCCCCGGCGCCCATCACTGGCGGTAACATCTGTCCACCGCTGGATGCCGCCGCTTCTACACCCGCCGCCACATGCGGTTTGTAGCCCGTCCGTTTCATCAACGGGATGGTATAGGCCCCGGTTGCCACGGCATTGGCCGCCGAAGAGCCGGTAATCGATCCGATAATGCCACTGGACACAACGGCCACTTTGGCAGGGCCTCCCCGGGTCCCCCCGGCAATGGCCAGCGCCAGATTTTCGATCGCGTCGCCGGCGCCCGCGGCTTTCAGAAAGGAAGCAAAAATGATAAACGGAAACACAAAGGTCGCATAGGTATTGGCAACAATTCCATAAATCCCACCCACATCACAGCCGATGCTTTCCACGATGCTGACAATCGAAAATCCCGGATGCCCCAGGGTTCCGGGCACCAAGGGGCCGAAGTAGGCATACAGCAAAAAAACAGAGGCCAGAATGGGCAATATCCAATTGATGGCGCGCCGGGCCACTTCCAGGGAAAGGAGGGTGATAATGGCACCCATGACGATGTCGGCCGGCAGTGGATTTCGAACCCGGTTGGTGGCGTAATCGGGAAATTCGACAATCCAATAGATAGCCGCTATCACAACGAGCAAACACAGAATCCAATCCATCAGGGACGGCCGCTGTGCGGGCGATGCTTTCCTTGCGGGATAGAGAAAAAAACAAAGCAGCATGGTAAACAGGATGTACAAACCCCGGTGCAGTTCCGTGGTGATCAACCCGAAACCAGCGGTGTAGATATAAAACAGTGAAAACACCGCCGCAATGCCGCTGACGAGCCAGCCGGTTTTTCCTTCTAACTGCCGCATGCGTTCCCGGGTCTCGCCGCTGGTATCTGACTTCATGCCACCGTCCCCTTCATCGATCTGTAAAAATTAACAGGCACCGTTCAAAATCCCGCAGTCTGTATTTTGCGGAGATATGAACGGTGCCTTAATTTAAGTGAATAAATTTAACGCTACCTCATCTCCGGAGGAATCAGCTCCGCGGGAATGTCCATGCCCATTTCCTTCCAGTATTTAACGGCGCCGGTGTGTAAGGGTATTCCCAATCCTTTCATCGGCTTAAAAGATGGGCTCATACCGGCAAATTGTCGGTGAACGCTTTTGAGGTAATCCTTGTTGCTGGGATCATAGGCCACCTTGAGCATCTTGTAGACCGCTTCAGGATCAAATTTATCATAGCTGATCCAGAAAACCTGAAATGCGATGCAATCCGTCGGCTGGTTCCAAGTTTTGTAAACGCCGGCAGGCAGAGTGGTCTTGTAGTAAAACGGCGATTTGGCAAATACTTTGTTAAACTCTTCATCGCTGAGGCTCAGCACGCGAATCTTGCGAGACGCCTCCAACGTGACCACGGCGGCCATGGGTGCTCCGCTCATTCCCAGAGCATCCATTTGCCCATCCCCCATGGCCCGGCCCGCATCACCAAAACTCAAGTTGTTTATTTTTACCTTGTCATAGAGGCCCAGGCCTTCAAGAATAAGGGTGGAGTTGGCGGCAGATCCGCTGCCGGGTGAACCCACATTGACGCGTTTGCCGACCAGGTCACCCATGCTTTTGATACCGCTGTCCTCACGCACCACAAAGTGATGCACGCTCTCATACATGCCGGTCATCATGCGGATGTCTTTCCAGGCACCCTCTTTTTCAAATTTGCCCACGCCGTTCCAGCTGTCATAGGCCGTCAGCGTATGGGTAAAGGTTGCCTCCAATTCGCCTTTGCGAATCAGTCGCATGAGTGCGACAGAGCCACCGGACGAAACAACGCTGACGTTCACATTTTCTATTTTTTTGTTGAACAGATTTGATAATCCGCCTGCCATCTGAAACCAGGATCCTCCCGGTCCACCGCTACCGAGCCGGATAAACTGGGATTTGGCGGATGCAAGACTTGCCGTAAACGCAATGACAAAAAGAAAGATAAGAACTCCCCGGAAGATCTTGGAGAAACGATGCTGTTTTCTCATATCCCACCTCCTTGATGCTATCATGGTTGGATTTTGGGTTGGTTGCGCTTTTCCGTGGTATGATCACCTCCTTCCATTTGAAAGATTACCGGCTAAATGAGTCAACGACCACCCGCACAGCGGGTGGCTTGGATTTTACCGCCACAGGCGGGAAAAGACAGAGGCGTGAAGCGCCCCAATCGTTGCGGGTGGAACCGGGTGCGAAGCACCCGGTTTGGAAAACCCAATCCATAACGAATCCGGATTATGATCGGGCTTCGGCCATCAGTTTTTTAAGTATTTCCAGATTTGAGCGATCGGGTTTCAGATCTCCTTTTTGAATTTGTCGGGTCACCTCCACAACGGCTGCATTTAAAGGCGTCGGCACGCCGGCTGCTTGGCCTTTTTTTACCACCAGACCGTTGAGTTGATCAACCTCGCTGTAGCGCCCTTTCAAATGATCCTGCAGCACCGAGTTGCGCGCCTCTTTTCCCATGTGGCTGACAAGGGTCCGCAGATTTTTTTTGAGAACTTCATCGGTTGAGCCCATAAATTCCGCTGCACTCAGGCCATAGATAGCCTCGATGGTATATCCCAGCGTTGCCCCGACTTCCATCGCCTCGCGGCCGAGCTGGATGCAGAAATCGAAGACTTCCGGAATATCGGTGGCCTCCTGTTCGTAGAGTCCCAGAATACCGATCGGTGCCTGCAGCATGCAATTGGCGATCAGCTTGGTCCATTTGGCGCCCCAGATATTGGTCGTGATATCGGTTTTGCCCACACAGCTGAGGATCTTGGCCAGCTTCTCGGCTCGGGGGGTTACTCTGCCGTGCAGCTCACCGACAGCAAACCAGGTGCCGGTATGGGTGGTGTTGCGTTTGACGTTGGCCGGCTCGAAAACCTCGGCCGACAGTTCAATCACACAGCCCACGTCCCTGGTGGGGCCGATGATAGGGGCAATCAGTTCGTCATTGAGGCTGTTCTGCAGGGAGACCAGCACACCATCGGGCTTCAAATGCGGCTTAATGAGCTCGGTCATCCAGCAACTGTCATAGGACTTGGCGGTCAGAAAAACGATGTCAAAGGCATGCGTCAGAGACGCCAATTCGCAAATATGGATGGCATTGACCGGTGTGTGTAAGTCTTCATCGGTCATGGTGACGCGCAAGCCATCGGCTTTCATGGCCTCGACATGTGCCGGCCATTGGTCAATGAGCATCACGTCATAGCCGGTCTTGGTCAAGTCGGCGCCGACGCTGCTGCCGATCGCACCGGTACCCAAAACCGCC
>JASFGZ010000434.1:0-4421 GCA_050123495.1 Desulfobacterales bacterium | reverse complement strand
GCAAGTTTAGGTGCCAAAGCGGTATTACCGGAGGATTCGGATGTTGCCAACGCGATTGGTGCCATCACCAGCGATATTGTCGTGAAACGTCATCTGCGAATTATTCCCAATGAGGAAGGTGGATTCCTCATCGAAGGCCTTGCGGGCGCCAGACATTATAACAAATTTGAAACCGCCGATGCCTTTGCCAGGGATGAATTGGGCCGCATGGTCAGGGATCTGGCCCGGGCAGCCGGCACCAGTGCGCGGGTGGCAGAGTTTAAGACCGAAGACAAGATTTTGACCAGTGCCGGCGGCATGAAGATATTCATGGGCCGGACCATCCACGCTAAACTGACCGGCCAACCCGATATAGTGATAAAGGACAGTCCCCATAGGATAGAGGCAAAGGCCAACTAGAACCTATCTCAAAATTAGCAGTTCATCTTGGAAGAAAGAGAAAAAAAGTTCCAAAGGTGCTGTAAAGCTAGAAGTGCCTAAAATGACTAAAATGAGCTAAAATGCCTAAAGTTGAGGCATACTGTCATATTTATAATATAAGATTGAGCGCCACGCGTCGCACACGCCGCGCAAGCGCCGGCGCTGCGGAGCTGAACCATAATTTTAGCTCATTTGTTTTATAATCGTATTTCATATTTCTTGCGAATGGCCTGTTCAACTTTGGGCGAAAGGTAAGGTCTTTCTTCTTCAGCTATAATTTTTCTGGCAATTTCGCGTGCGCGGGTCCGGGTGTCAGGCGAACCGCATTCAATCCAGCTCTGGCGACTGTTTTGATCCGTCACACCGTTTCCGCTAAAATATTCAGTGCGCATATGATTTAGGGTATGCGCTGAGGTAATAAAGGTGCCGCCGGGGCCGACCTCATCGATCGCATCAAGCGCCAGATGCTCCTCATCCACTATGATTCCGTTGAGCACTTTACAGCTCATTCCGATAATTTCATCATCGATGACGTATTGTTCATAAGCGACGGTCAGCATGGATTCGAGCATGCCGGCCGCATGGTGAATATAATTCGAGCCACTCATGGCTGCCAGCAGGGTCGTCATTGCCTTTTCCCAGCCCGCCTGGGTATCGGGAATCTTTGAATCTGAAAGCCCGGATGAGTTATAATTGGGCACCTTAAGATGGTGGGCGAGTTGATGAATGGCTGCATTCATCATGCCGCATTCAACGGCGCCGCCCTGGTACCCCAAATCACGCAAATTGGCCCGTCCGGGGATACCGCCGTAAAGCACCGGGGCTCCCGGGCTGGTTAATTGACATAGGGTAATTCCAAACATTTCTTCAGCATGGAGCTGGGCCAATGTGCCGGCCATTGTCATTGGCGCTGTCGAACCGGCCATGGGGGCACTGGAAAGGGCCACCGGGATTTGATGGCGCACTGCAGCTTGCATGTTCAACGTCGACTGCGTGCAGAGCTTTAAAGGGCTGATGGCAAAACAGGCCACCGTAGAGAAGAAAGGTCTTTCCTTCAGCTTTTCAGCTCCTCCCGCGACCATTGCAGCGATATCAAAACATCTTTGAAAGCCCTGTTCATCGGTTGCACCGAACATGACGTGTTTGGCCGTGCCTTTTAAACAGGCGAACAATGAATTTTCGTCATATGCAGTCTCCGCAATATCTGTGGGTACGCAAGGGCGCAGAAAAAAATGGATGTTATCCAGAACATCGACCAGTCTGCCCAGTTGATATAGATCTTTGAGTGTGGAGGGCCGTGCTTCACCACTATCAAGGTCAAGGATTTTTATTGCAGCACCGCCGGTGCCCAGATAAACTCTGTGTTGCGTCAGGTCTAGGTTGTTTTTCCCATCCCGACTGTAAAGCACGATCTGCCCGGGGGCCTTGCGGATCTGCTCCATAACCAGATTTCTGGGTAGAAAAATTATGGAGCGATTTCTGTCTACGGTTGCACCGTTTGATTCAAGTAGATCAATGGTTTCGTCCAACCCATCCTCGAACCGAAATCCTGTTTTTTCGAGTATGGTCAGGGATGCATCGTGGATGGTTTCGATATCTTTTGGTGATAGCGGCTCATAGATGCCGCCAGAAAGACCTTTTAAATTCATGGCTGCCTTTTTATAAAAAAATCAATGCGCTATTCCCTTTGGATTTGTGTCTTAAATCAAAAACCGTCAGACCTGAATGTAGGCCCTCTATGTCATAAGCGCCTTCGCATGTCAAAAGATAAAAGTGATTTTTGGCAATCATGGCAGGTGTAAGCGCTATTTTCTTGCAACACCTCAAAAAAAATAGTTTATATCAAGGGGAGTGCCAAACAAAGGAGATCGGATGGAAAAAAGTCGAAAATTACACTGGGCCTGGATTATCTTCGGGATATGCTGGATCAATTTATTTGTAAATTACTCAGCTCGCCTGGGCTATGGCGTTATTCTACCAGAAATGATCCACACCCTTGGTTTTGGCAGAGCAGCCGTAGGGACAATCTATAATTTTTACATTATCGTATACGTTACCATCGCCCCCTTTACCGGCTATCTGACCGATCGATTTGGCGCCCGCCGCGTTATTACCACCTGCCTGCTGTTAGTGAGCCTGGGTATCTTTTTAATGGGCACCGTGACTTCCCTGTGGACGGGTTGTTTTTTCTTCGCGATCGCCGGTCTGGGATCAACCGGGATGTGGGCCCCCGTGGCTGCCCTGGTGCAGCGCTGGGTTACCATTAAGCGGCGCGGCATCACCCTGGGTGTGGTCTCAACCGGTTACGGGCTGGGGCTGGCGATGGTGGGGGCCGTATTTCCCTGGGTGGTTGATCAATTCAGCTGGCGCCATGCCTGGTTTTTCTTAGGGGGTATGGCGCTGGTCGTCGTGCCTTTAAACGCGATTTTCTTAAGGAGCGATCCGGAGTCCATCGGGTTGCAGCCCTTAGGCCAAAAGTCGGTATCTTCAAATCCGAACACGGATGCCAGCACACCCATAAAACGCATATCCCTGAGGCCTTTGTTTAAGGATAGCCGGTTCTGGTTAATCGCTTTATCTTATTTTGCGGTAGCGTATAGCCTCTTTTGTGTCACCACATTTATGGTGGACTATGCTGAATATCAGCTTGGATTGACCAAGGGGCTATCAAGCCGTTTGGCCACTGTCCATGGCATCGGCCAGGTGATCGGCGTTTTAACCGTGCTGCCGCTTTCGGATTCCCTGGGCCGCAAGAAAACCATTCTGATTTCAAATTCGCTGATCGCCGCCTCCATGATTGCCATACTCCTGGTTGGAAAGCAGGTGTTTTTGCTGTACTTGGTTGTCGGATGTGTGGGGATTGCCTATGGGACAACCTTTCCGATTTATGGACTTTGTGCCGGAGATTATTTTCCGCGCGATACGATCGCCACGGTTGTCGGCGCATGGACACCTTTTTACGGTTGTGGCGCGATATTAACACATTGGATATCGGGAATCCTGCGGGATACGACGGGCCTTTACAACCAGGCCTTTATCATCTCGGCGATCATGGCGTTTGTGGGCCTGCTTTTAATAAGCCGGGTAAGAAAATTGTCGCAAAATGACCAATAAATAGGTAGTTTTAAGAATGCCAAATGAAACAGAACGTCGTGGTCCTGGCGTACTTAAGATTTCGGAATGCGGAATGCGGATTTCGGATTTTGAATGCACGATATGTTTGATATTTCAATCTGCAATCCGCAATCGACTGAGAGGATGATGCATGAGTAAATTTTTAATGATCGATGTTGGTGCCGGAACAATGGATATTTTGCACTATGACACCGATACCGATCTGCATTACAAGGCAGTGGTGAAATCGCCGGTCCGGTATCTGCCCGAAAGGGTAAACCGGGTTGTCGGGAATCTTTTGGTTGTGGGTAATGAAATGGGAGGTGGCCCGATTACGCAAGTTCTGATTGACCGAGCGAATGCGGCCGAAGTGGTGATGTCGGTTTCAGCGGCGGCAACCCTTAATCACGACCTGGATAAAATAAGATCATGGGGCCTAAAAGTGATTGAAGATGAGCGGGCCGAAGATTTGCGCCGGAGTCAAAACTATACGGTCATTACCCTGGGCGATCTTGAACCGGCGCGGTTGGAGCAGATCGTAAAAAGCTTTGGTGTTCCATTTGAATTTGATGCCGTTGCCATCTGTGCCCAGGACCATGGGGTGCCGCCACCCGGCATATCGCATCTGGATTTTCGCCATAACTTATTCCAAGCCTGTCTGGCGGACAATCCGTATCCGCATACCTTACTCTATCGTGCCGAGGATGTCCCCAATACGATGAATCGCTTGAAATCGATTGCCCAAAGCGCTTTGAAATTACCTGCCGCAGAAATTTATGTCATGGACAGTGGCATAGCGGCTATTCTCGGAGCCTCGATGGATAGTTTGGCCCGGGGAAGAAAACCGGTTTTGCTTCTGGATATCGCCACCTCCCATACGGTTGGTG
>JASFGZ010000433.1:0-4421 GCA_050123495.1 Desulfobacterales bacterium | reverse complement strand
AGGGTATTCAGCATGCCCAGGAAGCAATCAAAGGCTCATGCTCGATGCTTTTGCTGACGACAAAGGGCGTTTATGCGGCGCGGGATAAATTGGGCCGAACACCGATCGTTGTTGGCAAAAAAGAAGGTGCATATGCCGCAGCGTCGGAATCCTGTGCCTTCCCCAACCTCGGGTATGAGATTGAAAAACATCTGGGTCCCGGTGAAATTGTTATAGTAACAGCAGATGGATTTGAACAAAGAAAAGCACCGCAAGACCAGATGCAAGTATGTGCATTTCTGTGGGTTTATTACGGCTACCCGGCTACAAGCTATGAAGGAATCAATGTGGAAGCCACCAGAAACCGATGCGGAAAGGCTCTGGCAAAAAATGATAGCGTTGATATCGATTTTGTCGCCGGTATTCCGGATTCCGGCATCGGGCATGCCGTCGGATATGCGAATGAAAAGAATATCCCCTATGTCAGACCTTTTGTTAAATACACGCCGACCTGGCCCAGAAGCTTTATGCCCCAGAATCAAACCATCAGGGACCTGGTGGCAAAAATGAAACTCATCCCTGTGAGAGAGCTGATTGAAGATAAAAGAATTCTTTTTTGTGAAGACTCAATCGTACGCGGTACGCAGTTACAGGATACCATTCAAATTTTATATGAATACGGGGCCAAAGAGGTCCACATGCGGCCCGCCTGCCCGACCCTCATTTATCCCTGTGATTTTTTAAATTTTTCCACTTCACGATCAACACTCGATCTCGCCGGTCGTAAAGCCATCGTGGAACTTGAAGGCGCAGATGATAAACGCTTATCCGAATATGCTAAAGCCGAATCCGACCGAAACCATGCAATGGTTGCTAAGATTCAGCAACGATTAAAACTGACATCCTTACAATATCAGAAATTGGAAGATCTGGTTGAAGCTATCGGCTTGCCAAAAGAGAAGTTATGCACCCATTGCTGGGATGGGAGTAGTTATTTCTAAGGATTATCTAATATCGGAAAAAGAGGATCGATGTGACCGTATTTTTGGTTAATATCATCTAAAACCGCTTTGATATCGCCTAGCTTCCATTCGGAATCGCCGGATAGAGTCTTATACTTGCGCTTATTAAGGGTAAAGGCAATTTCATCATGGCTGACTTCCATGTTATGCAACAGTCTAACCAGGCGGTAAATTTCCTTTGGATAACCATCTTGCCGTTCAAATTTCTCTGAACCGTCATTTGTAACGGCGGTGGTGTTACTTGTAACTGAAGGTTCCGTGTCGGACAGCTTCTCGAACCGCTGAACAATGCGTTTCAGATCATGGGCAATCCGTTGCATATCCTCAGTTGACACGTCCCTTGACACGTTGTTTGATGCAGTTACGCTAGATCGCGTCGATGCCGTCTCCGGAGAACCCAGTAGGTTGATAACAGCCCTTTCGATGACTTTGGCGATGGTCTCCCCTGTTTTTTTTCGTTCCTTGTCTATTAGATCTTTTACGAGGATCGGCAACATAACCGTTACAGCCCTCAGGCCTTTTGATACTTGCTTTTTCTTCCATTTTCTTTGCCGTTCCCTAGCTGGTATTCGCATATGACCATCCCATTGTCTGTTACTTGTAATCTGATTGATGTTACTTGTATCGGCATTAAATTAAATACCATTAAGGAATTATTTTTTTAAGGATACATCGAAGCATTCAATGGTAGGAACTATCGAGCGGATATCGCCAAATATGTTAGAAATAAGTTCTAGTGAAGGCGCCTGATAATAACAAGGGATCTAGCAGCCCGAATTGAGGGCAGTTTGTAATTTTTAACTTCAAGATGACAGCGTTCTTCGGGGCCATCTAAGTTGACCGCATCCAATTCCTTCTGATTCACCTCCCCTTTCATTGCCAGAATCGATCCGTGCGTTGCCAGTAACGGCAAAGCCATTGAAACAAATCGTTTCAATGAAGACAGTGCCCGGCTGATGATAACATCAAATAAATTTACATAGGCGGGATCTTCGGAGAGGTTTTCAGCTCGAATTTGGTGAGCTTCGATGCTTTCAAGCTTCAGGGTTCGCAGCGCATGTTTTAAAAAATTGACTTTTTTGCGCGTCCCATCAATCAACATCACCTTTAAAGAAGGGTTTAAAATTTTAAGGGGAATTCCTGGAAAACCACCGCCGGAACCAATATCGAGCATCCTGGCGTTGTCAGGAATGAGATGGGCGGGCGCCAAAGAATCCAAAAAATGCTTCGCTGCGAGATCTTCGGGATCGGTAATGGCGGTAAGGTTCAGTTTGCGGTTCCACCTGATCAATTCAGCGGCATGGATGGAAAACTGGATGGTCATACCCGCATCAATTTCAATGCCCAGCTTTTGAGCACCGTCTATGATGAAGTTTTGCCACTCCCTGGAACCGATTTCCATTAATTGATACAAACCCGACGCACTTCGGCCACATCGGTAAGCCCTTTGAATACCTTCATGATCCCATCCTGCCGTAAGGTGGACATGCCTTCTTTCATCGCCTGGGCAAAAAGCATTTCGGTGTTGGCCTGCTTTTTAATCATCAATTTTATCTTGGGGGTACCCTCCATGAGTTCATGGATGCCCATACGACCGCGATAGCCGGTATTGGAGCAGGTCTCGCATCCGACCGGCCGATAAAGGGTCATATCCGGGTCATATTCTATACCGGTTCGTTTCCAGTATTTTTCGCCGTAATCTACACGAATCATCTCAAGTTCGTCTTTTGTCAAAGGATATTCTTCCATACAGTCTTTACACACACGCCGCGTTAGCCGCTGGGCCAACACGCCCAGAAAAGCATCCGAGAAATTAAGTGGATTCAGCCCCATATCCAGAAGCCGGGTAATGGTTTCCGGCGCACTATTGGTGTGCAGCGTTGAAAAGACCAGATGTCCGGTCAAAGAGGCCTCGATGCCGATGGAAGCGGTCTCCTCATCCCGCATCTCGCCGATCATGATGACATCCGGGTCGGCTCTCAGAAAAGCGCGCATCACACGCGCAAAGTCCAGGCCGATTTTGGGCTTCACCTCCACCTGCCGCAGACCGCCCTGAGTGATTTCGATGGGATCTTCGGCGGTCCATATCTTAATGCCCGGCTTGTTGATATGACCGAGAATGGCATGCAACGATGTTGTCTTACCGGAACCGGTGGGTCCCACTGCCAGAATCAGACCGTAGGGTTTGGCGATGATACGCTTTATCACCTTAGCGTTACGATTGGTAAGGCCCATTTCATCGAGCTGCATGGCACCGGCAGAGGCCAGGATTCTCATAACGACGTCTTCAAAACCACCTTGAGTTGGAAGGGTGGCGACCCGGAGTTCGAATGTCGGAACGCCTTTGCGTCTGAATTTAATCTTTCCGTCCTGGGGCAAACGCCGTTCGGCAATATCCAGGTTAGACATAATTTTGACCCTGGAGATAATGCCGCGAACCATGGAATTTGGGACTTTCATATATTCCTGGCACACACCGTCCAGGCGGAAGCGAATCAAAGTGGATTTCGTGATCGAAGAGGGTTCAATATGTATATCCGACGAATTTTTCCGGTAGGCCGCAATAATGATCTGGTCCACAAGCTTAACGATCCGACCGGACGCCTCATCGTAACCTTCGTCCTCCTCAACTTCATCTTCCTCTTCTTCAAAAGAGACATCTGGAATTAAGTCAAAATCATCAAGGGCTTGATCAACCGTTTGCGTCTCTTGTGCAGCCTGACCACCATCAAAAAATTTACTAATATATTGCTCGATATCTTCACGTATCGCCACCGTAAAATTAATCCGGTTGGTTTTCATCAAGGCTTTGATATTGTCGGTTTTATTCAGATCCCGGGGGTCGTCAACCAGGATCTCCACGCCATCTTTATCCCAGCTCATCGGAACCCAGTATTCGTTCAGCAAAAATGTCTTTTTTAAATTCGACAGCAACTCGACCGGAACCGTAAAGGATGGATCGTACTCACGAAAGGTGGTGTCATAGAAAAGGGAAAAGGATTTGCCGATGGCTTGTTTGCTGATTTTGTTGTGTTCAATCAGAACATGTTCGACACTTTTGTTCATCTTTTTGGATAAGGCAAACGCCTCCTGCAATTTATCCGTGGTGACCAATTTCTCGCGCAGCAGATAATCATATTTGGAGCCGGTGGTAAACGTGGCCGCAATCGAATCCATTCGTTTTTTGATCTCAAGATCTGCCGGGTTCAATTGGTGGGCTGCCTTGTAATTATCAAGGGCGACTTCACGATGATCGCGTTTTTCCATTTCCTGGCCAAAGAGAAATCTGATATGGGCAACGTTACTTTTTGACAGTTTTTGATCGGTTATCAGTTTGTCTAATTCTTCGGTTGCTTTGGAGGGGGAATGTAATTTTAACAGGCTTTCGGTGAGCTCGGGAATGACCTTGCCCACGGGATA
>JASFGZ010000432.1:0-4424 GCA_050123495.1 Desulfobacterales bacterium | reverse complement strand
GGATTATACCTCTTGTTGCCTTCATATCAGTTGTCTCATACCAAATAGTGTTATCACTGCAATTTGAGGATGTTGACAACTTCTTTTGGCCCTGATTCTTTGAAGCTGTCTTTGTATTTTTCCACATTATTCTCAGCAGCAGACCCATCCAAGCCTGAAACCGGATCAAGGTTTTTAGCGGCATCCGGATTCAGCATCTGGTTATAAATTGCGGTTCCGTGAGATCTTCCCCAGTTTCTGTTGGTCATCGAGTCTTCACTATTCGGAGTCGTCCCACTGCAGCTCGAAATTAACAGCAACCCGGTAAAAATACCTATTATCAAAAAATGCCTTTTTAACATCGTTGCCTCCTATGCGAGTTAAAGCGCAGTTGGTGTGGCTTTTGAGTTGGTTGTCGAAGGACTTCACAATCATCCCGGTGATTAATCTTCCGGAATGGAATGACCAAATTCCCCTTCGAACCCCTCGCTCACTTCAACGGAATTTTTATTGCTTTTACCCTCGATGGCGCCTTGCAGGTAGAATTCGATGTCGCTGGGTTCAACGTACGAATCGATCGGCAAAGACTGTTTGGCCAACTCCAGCGGCTTGACCAGATGCGGCGTTACGATGATAACCAGTTCCGTTTCGCTCTTCTGAAATGATTTGCTCTGAAAGAGAGGCCCTATGATCGGGAGGTCACCTAATAGCGGAAATTTAGAGATATCAGCCCTGACGGCTTCACGCAGAAGTCCTGCAATGGCAAAGCTCTGGCCGTCTCCAAGTTGGATTTTTGTTGACGCCCGCCGGGTGCTGACCCCCGGGCTGACAAAACCTTCAACCCGGACGGCGGTTGAAAAATCAAGCTCTGAAACTTCCGGACTGACGTCGATGACGATTTTATCCTTACTCAGTACCGTTGGCGTAAAGATAAGGCCGACGCCAAAGGGCTTGTATTCGATCCCAACGGTTCCCAGACCCTGCGGCACGGGAACCGGAAACTCGCCACCGGCCAGAAAGTTCGCAGATTGACCGCTCAGGGTAATCAGCGTCGGCTCAGCAAGTATTTTCACCAGTCCATCTTCCCTGAGCGCATCGACGAAGCCTGTCCAGGTTGCGCCTCCCTGGTCAAATCGGAAGAGCGCTGTAACTGCGGGTGAAAAAGACAGTCCGCCTGCCAGCGATTCCTGTGCAAAATCGAATAGTCCACCCAGCCGAGAGACCGCAAATTGGTCTCCATCTTGATACAGGAAATTAATCCCTAAACGCTTGGTCAGGCTCCGGCCCATTTCTGCGATGCGAACCTCGAGCATAACCTGATGAACGCCGCCGACCTCGACCAGATTGTTCACCTTTCCTTTGGGTGCATAGGCTTCTGCGAGAGCCAGGGCTTGTGACAAATTCGAAGCAGTGGTAATTTTGCCGGATAAAGTAATGGAGTCGTTTGTGCTGATGACCCGGAGGCTTTCTTCTTCAGGAAGAATCGCATGAAGCTGTTGCTTTAGACTGGACAAATCATACACCACCTCAAGATCGTAAATGGCAACAAGTTTTTTATTTTGCCATAATGTCAGATTGGTAACTCCGGCACCTTTTCCTTTGAGATAAATTTCGTGAGCAGAGAGGAGCAAAAAATCTGCAATTTCGGGATCTGCAACGGACACCCTTTTTATGGGTGCCGCGCTTCGTAAAATTACAGATTTGCCTGAAATCATTTCAATTTTCTTGGCCTCGATGGTTTCCAGCAGGAAGGCGCTTTCTGCCGCTGCGCTGGCGGGAAATATGAGAAGCAAAAAGAGCAGTAAAGCCAGAACCGACCTTTTTCTTTTGATTGTATTAGAGGGAAACATGAATTTCATTCCTCCTTTTCGATGATTAAAACAAAAATTTCTTCTTTTTAAGTTCGGTACCTTTGATCATTTCCACCGTGATTGATCTCCTGGGCTTCCACTTTCTATTCTTTCGAACTTTTTTAGGCTTCACCGTTGCTTTCGCTTTTTCGGGTTCAGGGGGTTGTACCTTTTCCGGCGCCACTGTGCCAATCTCATAATAGCTTGAAGAGGCCAGAAGCTGCGGAATGGTGACGCCTCTTGTGTAAATGTCCTCTGAGTCGGTGGCACTTCTTAAAGCAAAATTAAGTTTTCCCTGGGATGCGGCCAACGCCACCTTTTCAGATTGTTCAGGTGTAACTTCCAGCGTGTAGACATCTACCGGCATGGGTTCACCTTTTTCGTTCTTTTGAATCTCGGTGCCGGTTGCCAGTACGAGCAAATTTTCGAGTACAATTTTGGATCTTACTTTATTTATGGTGGGGTCGGTTACCGTGAGGATCACATCCACCCGGTTGCCTGGATCAACGAGCCCGGAAATACCAAGGACCTTGTTACCTTTAATGGATATGGCACGCGTTCCCGGTTTCAAAATTGCCGAAACACCACCTGTTTTCACGCTGATGGGAGCCAGTTTGTCTTCAGTAATGGGCTCGTTCATCTTCAGGGATGTTAAGATAACTCTGTCCTTCAAATCAGTCGTTGAAACAAAATATCCTGTCGGCAGACTCTCCTTAAGAAAAGGTGCTGTTTTGACCATCTCGGGTTTTATTTTTGTTCCCCATGGCAGATTTGCCGCAGCCACGGCAACAGGTACCGCATCCTTTTTGACAACCTGCACCACTTCTACCGGTGTTTTCTGTTTGTCCATCCATTGGTACAGAAAAAAACTTCCTGCAACTGCAATTAAAACCGAAACCACAATGGGAAGAAATGTTTTCCAGTTCATTTTTCCTCCTTTATTGGCTAGCTCACTAGGCCATTTCTTGATAAATTAAAAACAATATAAATGCCCGTCCCAAGAGCAATCGCCAGACCATAACACAGTCGAGGCTTTTTAAAATCAGCATCTTCAGGTTCCGGGATGTATTTCCGAATTAATATAAAATTTATCACAGCAGCGAGTTGCTTTTTATAAAATCCTCTAAACTGTTGCCTGTAAATGAGTGTTAATACTATCGCGTAAATTCCACCGACAATCGCACTGAAAAGAAAAGCGTAAAACACACCTTTTGCCCCTAAAACTCCGCCAACGACACCCATCAGCTTGGCATCCCCGGCACCCATGCCGCCGAGAAGATAGGGTATGATAAAAAGGCTGATACCCACCAATAATCCTAGGGCACTGAAAAGAAATCCGTTTAGTCCGTTGGTGATCGAGTAATAAATTAGTGTTAACGCCGCCGCAGGAAACGTGAGCAGGTTCGGAATCCTTTGAGTCCTGAAGTCGATGGTAGCAGCGACAAAAAGAATGACGCCTAAAAAGATGATTAAAATATTATTTGTAATCTGGCTAAAAACCATTTTCCTGTTTTTCTGAAAATTATATTGTTAAAAATCTGATAGTCACTAAACATTTTGAGCTTGCAAACATATTATCCGTTCCCAAAGGTGTAGGCATTTCGGACTTTGCGCCGAAAACCTACATACCTTTTGGGAGTGACGGATTTGATCGACATCTGGCAATTCATTCAGATTGGTAGATGCAAATGCTTAATTCTAAACAAAGAGAATCAACTGCCAACTGGCATTTCATCAGCTACTTTCTGAAATGCATTATTCGTCTCTTGGCCGACCAAAACGACTACAGTGATGATTACGGCTGCGATCGCAGCAACCATAATTCCATACTCCACTGCAGTTGCGCCTTCTTCTTCCTTGAAAAAATTCAATAATTTGGTAACCATTTTGAAATCTCCTTGAATCGATAGGTTTTAATTGTTAACAAACATGGGTCGAATAGAATTCGGCCGAATTCTATTTAATAAATTGTCTTATCACCTCCTTTTTTCTCTCTCAAAATCGTCTATCATTATTGCATCAAATTAAGTCCCGTCTGAAGTCGCCATAAAGCCGATTTTAAGATGGAATTAATCTGTTCTGTGGGGTAAAATGGGCTTTAACAATTTTAGGATTTAAAACCCCCCGAAGCTGAGATGGTTTTTAGCAATAGGTATGCCATTCTTTGCAGAACCTAAAAAATCTTTTCGAAAATCTCAAAATTTATCACCTGATTCGTTTGTTAATTTTACTATTTGATTTAAATAGCGGTACTTATAGTTCATTACAAAATTGGTATTAAAATCGAATATCAGTAAAATCCAAGGAGCTTTTAATCGGAACCTCCTGAAATCGTAAAGGCGCTCACCAAGTTTGTGAAATACTCTACCGAATGATTAAGTAATTTATTTCACACATGAGATCTACATATGTAGGTGGGGAGGCAACACTCTTAACCTGTTGAAAATCAAATTAAAAAGTATAATCATTTGTTTTCATTATGTATAAATAATAACTCTCCGCTAACCTTAAATGGAGCCTGTTTATGGCGAATCAAAGGACACGTATTAGACTCAAAACTCCCCTAGCCCCCAAATGGTTAGGCTGTTAATTGGG
>JASFGZ010000431.1:0-4444 GCA_050123495.1 Desulfobacterales bacterium | reverse complement strand
GTTACTAAAAATATCTTTGATGTCGGGGTGTCGAAAATCGGCTTCTTTAACCAGATATGATTGTTTGGCGGGGCGATCAAGTTCGCCGGCAAAATAGAAACATGTAAATCCGGTCTTTTCAAAAACGTCTGCCCATTTCGCGGTCTCTAACGATACGCCGTCTGTCCCACAAAAACGTGTCGAAATGAAACCCACATTATGGTGTTTGCCGCAGGATGAACAATATGACATGTCTCCTACCTTCCTTATCCTCAAGATTCCCGGGTGATCTTATATTTAGATCGATGCCCCACCTTAATATTTACATCATTGGGCTCTGTCAAGAGTTTAGGCCTCAAGAGATTAGCCCATATGCCGATAATTAATTTAGAAGCACGCAGCGAATTATGGGTCGCATACAGGAGGTGCCACATGAGTCGCTATGAAATAAGGAATGAAAAGGGTTTGGATGTCGATGAAGACATTCTGGAGCGCTATTACGGCAATTCTTGGAGATCGGTATTCGATCGTCTCAACCATAAGTTTGACGGGTATTTAATGACCATCCACCACCAAGAATTTGAGCTCCATGTTTATCGGATCCTCGCCCCTTAAGAGCAAACCATTCTGCCGGACATCCGTCCGGTGATGTACACCTTACCCCGGCTTCAGTCAAATTCGGTAATTGTTTATTTACACCTCGTTGTAGCGAAAGCAGTCGACAAGATGATCATTTACCATTCCGGCCGCCTGCATGAATGCATAGCAAATAGTCGGGCCCACAAACTTGAAGCCTCTTTTTTTTAGATCATCGCTCATCGCGGCCGACGCGTTTGTCTGCGCGGGTATTTCCCCGAACGTTCTCCAAGCATTTTTTATGCTTTTGCCGCCTGTAAATTGCCAGATATAATCATTGAAACTTTCAAATTCTTTTTGTACTGCCAGAAAAGACCTTGCATTGCAAATGGCCGCTTCAATTTTAAGCTTATTTCGAATGATGCCTTTATTAAAAAGAAGCGCATTTACCTTACGTAAATCATAAGCCGCAATTTTTTCAGGTTCAAATTGATCAAATGCTTTGCGGTAATTGGCCCGCTTCTTTAAAACGGTAATCCAGCTCAACCCGGCCTGAAAACCATCCAACAAAAGAAACTCAAACAGTTTGCGGTCATCATGCAGGGGAACTCCCCATTCGGTATCGTGATATTTTAGGTACAGCGGATCGGTACCGGGCCATGGGCATCTTTTTTTCATAGGGATTTAGGTCCCAGGCGAATAACGCTTTGACATTTATTTTAGGAATGCAAAAACTTGGTCAACTGAAAAGATAGAAACCCAATGCTTTGTCAATGGATTCAAATGGCGCGAATTCAGCACCGATATACTGCTCCCGTTGATTTTTGATGATAACTGTTTTTTTGATCAGGGTTCGATGCGCATCGTTTAGATGAAATTCGACTTGCATATGATCGCCGATCGCAAAGTTCTGCTTTACATTCAGCTGAAGTTTCAATCCCGATGTGGACAAATCCTTCACGGTCATAAGACCCCGGGTCTGAGGCTGGCCATTGATGAAATGAACGAATGTTCCCGCAAGGTCGGTCTCTTTACGATATTTCTTTCTCTTTTCCAATATAGCCTTATAGGTGTGTCCGCATGGACATTTGACATTGATCTTTACCATCTTATCAAGGATGGCATATTTGGAAACATCGACCGTTTTGGACCGCTCGCATTGCGGGCAGGAAATCGTCGCCATCTGTCTGCTGGTTACGTAAACTTTCTGGATCATTTTTTTGAACCTTGAATATAATCTATTGTCATAATTTTTATCATAAAATCCTGTTTTTTTAAAGCGATATTTAAAACACAATGAGTAAAGAATCATGTGATATCGTTCTACGCAAACTGTGCATCTAGAACAATTGCCAAAACCCACATCGCAAAATTTGGAATATACAGAAGCGGCAAACTAAGGATAACAGTGTATTTAAAATGATTTCTTCTTGCAAATGCAGAAAAAATAGGCTTTTATTTATTGACTTTCGATATTTTTTACTGTACAATTTCTTCAAAAAACGCCCTAAAATATCGTAGTAAACCTAAAAGAAGGAGGCTCAAATGACAAAGGCAGAATTAATTAGCAAAATGGCAAAGGACGCTAAGGTTTCAAAAGTTGCCGCCGGAGCAGTTCTGGATTCTTTCATGAGCAATGTTACCAAGGCTCTGAAGAAAAAAGGCGGGAAAGTCACATTGGTGGGTTTTGGTACCTTCCAGAAGACGCGTCAAAAGGCTCGCAAGGGACGCAATCCCCAAACCGGTGCTCCGATTAAAATCAAAGCCAAAAATGTCGTTAAATTTAAAGCCGGCAAAAAACTAAAGGCTGCCGTCTAGTTCAATTTGTTTTACAGAACAGGCAGTTTATCGGCAACACAGTGCTGATAAACTGCCTGTTTTTTTTTAGGGCCGGATAACTTGATTTCTCCTGGGTAGCCCTTAGATTTTACTGATATTACAGAAGTGGTTTCAAAACCTCAGATCAGGTTCAAGGGCCCCGCTATACAGCGGGGCTTCGTTCCATTGAGCGGGGATATGGGGTTTTAAAACCACTTCTAGGCCATCGGAGGGTTACAAGAGTGAGCAGCAAAAAGCCGGATATTCAGGAAGAGGTCCATGAAATAATTGAGAAAAAAACGACCGAACCGCCCATGTATAAGGTGCTGCTTCACAATGATGACTATACGACAAAGGACTTTGTCGTTGAGATTCTGATTGCCGTTTTTAACAAATCCATAGATGAAGCCACAAGTCTCATGTGGCATGTACATCGAAATGGAAGCGGTATCTGCGGGGTTTATCCCTATGAAATGGCCGAAACGAAGATAAGCCTGGTAACAATGGCTGCCCGGGAAAATGGCTTCCCCCTGAAAACCACCATGGAAAAGGAATAACACGAAGGATAAAATTATGTTATCATTGAATGAAAATGATATTCTGACAAGGATTACCAGGTATAATCTTATCCGCAACGAGAGATTAATTTATATCGATGTGCACGAAACAATGGCAGGCAATTTGGCAGGAAAATTCGTGGCTGTGCCCAATCTCATAAACATCGTTGCCAAACAGAAATTCCAGGGTACCGGTGAAACGGAGACCCGGGCGCTGGAAAACTGCCTGCAAAAAATTAAAGCATTTGAAATCGAAGATCTTTTCCCCAAAAAAGAAGACTAAATTAATATTTTGGTTTTTACCAAGGCGGCTCCAGAATCGGTCCGCAGAACAATCCCTCGTTCAGGTGCCAATTTCGACCTCGCTCATTGAAAAAAGTGGCTGAACTTTACTCCGAAGCTTCAGAGGACTCTTCCGCCGCATCAGCCCCTGCCGTGTGCTCATAGCAAATCAATCCGCATTGCAGGCAACGAGAAGCTTCTTCCCTGGCCATATCGGCAGAAAAGCCCTTTTCGATCTCACCGCATATCGCCAGTTCCGTACCGCTGCAAATGGGCATGATCTGGCGCCGACTGGCTTGCACTTTTTCCACATGATATACATTTTGAAGGATGGATTGCGGCGTGATGACTTGCTCCGACAGGCTGGGCCAAAGCCCATGCATAACCTGATGAATTGATGCAGCCGCCCGACGTCCGGCACCGATGGCTTTAATCGCAGCGCTGTAATCGGCCAGGACATCACCTTCAGCGAACAGGCCCACCTCATCTTTGAATGCCGGTTGCTTATAGGTCTGAATACCCTCCCAGCCGGTAGACGAATCCACTGCCGATTCAACGCCTTCGATTTCAGCAGTTTCCAGTTTTGGCCTGACAAAAACCAATTCGGGAAAGCGGCCGGCAGCGAACACCAGCGTCTGTGCCGGTATGACTGTTGTTTTAAACGTATCGGCTTCAATATATTCCACCTGATCGAGCCGCTCAGCTTCTCCGACGAGGCGGTTTATAGCTGCATTATAAATCACATTGCGACCCGTTAGACCGCTTTTTTCCACTTCCGCATCCGAAATAGGACTGTTTTCCCAGGTCTCCCGGAATAAAACGGTGATGGTTTTGGCGCCTCGTTCCTTGCAGACTTTGGCCGCATCAAGTGCCAGGCTGCCCCCGCCGGCAATCACAACATCGGAATCAACGGGAATACCCCCCGGCTGCTGGGAGCCCAACCGCATGAGATCTACCAGCATATAGGTTCCGGGAATCGGCGATTCGATATCAGCGCTGGCCCCGCGCGCCAGACGGCTGTCCCAGCCTCCGGAAGCTAAAAATACCGCATCAAATCCTTCTTTGAGCAAAGATTCTACTGAAAAATCCTTGCCCAGGGTTTTTTGGGTTTCAACCTGAACGCCCATTTCGATGATGCCTTCAATATCCCAGTTTAAAATCTCCTCGGGCAGCCTATCTTTTGAAATTGCGCTCCTCAGCAGTCCGCCCAGTTTGGCAGTAGCTTCAAATAC
>JASFGZ010000430.1:0-4451 GCA_050123495.1 Desulfobacterales bacterium | reverse complement strand
GTGGTGGTGCTGGAATAAAGATGCCATTGAACTGTTCCGTCGCATGGATCCAACGCTCTGGGTTGAATCTCGCCGCAACCCGATTGCTTTCTTATCAAAAATTGCCCAGGGCCGCTTTGAAAAGCTGGCAAAGGATAAAGGCTATCTGGCGCACCTGAAAGAAGTTCAAGAGAAATTTCAGAGCAAAGTTGTTGATTCAGGGGACGCAGACATCTCTGCTTTCGGGCCCCAGGAGACCATTGCCTATTTCTCTATGGAGTTCGGCATTCATGAAAGCCTTCCATTGTTTGCCGGCGGCCTGGGTATTTTAGCCGGTGATCATTTAAAGGCGGCGTCGAACATCGGCCTTCCGCTGACCGGTGTGGGAATGATGTATCACCGGGGCTATTTCCGTCAGTATCTGAACCCCGATGGATGGCAACAGGAACGCTATCCGGAAACAGATCTTTATGAACTTCCGGTTGAACGCGTGCAAGATGATTCGGGTAATGACTTGCGGGTTTCGGTTGTCGGGCCTGAAGGTCCCATTTATGCTATGGTCTGGAAAATTATGATCGGCCGAATCCCCTTATATCTGCTGGATACCAATATTCTTGAGAACAAGCCGGCCAGTCGCGATATTACGTCAAGACTCTACGCCGCTGATCAGAAAGTTCGCCTGGCCCAGGAGGTGCTATTGGGAATCGGCGGGATGCGCATGCTGGCGGCCTTGAAAATCAATGTCAAGGTTCTCCATATGAATGAGGGGCACTCTGCCTTTGCCAGCTTAGAGCGACTGGCTCAAACCATATCGAACCATAACGTCGACCTTAAAACTGCTCTTGAAATCGTCCCCCGGACCACGGTCTTTACCACGCATACACCGGTGGCCGCAGGGCATGATGAATTTCCGGCCGAGCATGTCAGGCCGTATTTAAAACCGCTGGAAGAAACACTGGGAACGACTGCAAAAGAAATTTTATCCTGGGGGCAACCGCTTGACGCCGGCCCCGAGACCCCTTTGTCCATGTTCATTCTGGGGCTGCATGCGGCATCCTATTGCAACGGTGTTAGTCGGCTGCATGGATCTGTGGCCCGGCGCATGTGGTCACATGTCTGGCCGGCGCGACCGGTGGAAGAAGTTCCCATATCCCATATCACCAATGGTGTTCATATTTCATCGTTCATTTCCCAGGAATTCGCCAATCTTTTTAACCGTTATCTCGGCCCCGATTGGTACATGAGTTCCCGTAAACCGGAAAATATCAATCGGATCGACGACATTTACGATGAAGAACTGTGGCGCAGCCATGAAATGAACCGCTCGCGCCTGGTACGCACCTGCCGGGAACAATTGGTTAAACAATATGTGCGGCGCAACGCTCCGCAAAATGTGATTAAAGCGCTTGAATCGGTATTGGACCCGGATGTGCTGACCATCGCCTTTGCCCGGCGCTTTGCGACCTATAAGCGCGCCTATCTGCTTTTTAAGGATTCCCAGCGCCTCGAATCGATTGTTAAGTCTGAAAAATACCCGGTCCAGTTTATCTTTGCCGGCAAAGCACATCCGAAAGACAATGAAGGCAAAGAACTCATTAAAAGGCTTTTTGAGTTTGCGAGCAAACCGGAAGTACGCGATAGAATCATTTTTCTGGAAGATTACGACATGCATCTGGCACGTCATCTATTTCAGGGCGCGGATGTGTGGCTCAATACGCCCCGGCGACCTTTGGAAGCCTGCGGGACCTCCGGAATGAAAGCGGCCATCAACGGGGTGCTTAACGTGAGTATTCTCGACGGATGGTGGTGTGAAGGATACACGGAGGAAAGGGGCTGGCGCATCGGATATGGTGAGGAATACGAAGATCACGATTACCAGGATGCCGTGGAAAGTCAGGCACTCTACAATGTACTGGAAAATGAGGTGATCCCCTGTTTTTATGACCGCAAAAACGGTGATCTGCCGGGCTGCTGGCTGGAAAAGATGAAAGCCTCCATGAAAATGGCAATGGAAATGTTCTGCAGCATTCGGATGGTGACGGATTATACAAACCGTTATTATATTCCGGCGGCCGAACGTCATGATGCCCTTCTTGCCAATCAGGCGGCAGAGGCAAAAAATCTGGCCACGCAAATCAAAAGGCTGCGTACTCTCTGGAAAAATATTGAGATCCAGTCTCCTGTGAGAAAAAGTCAGGGTCCCTATCGGGTGGGTGAAAACTTCGAGATCACAGCGGAGATAAATCTCGCCGAGTTTCATCCCGACGAAGTCGATGTTGAACTTTACTACGGCCATATGAAATCTTTAGAAGATTTGGATTCCAGCCATGTAGAGCAAATGAACGTCCTCGAAGACCGCGGTAACGGCCATTACCTGTATGGCTGTTACTTAATCTGCCAAGGTTCGGGTCGATTCGGATTTACCGTCAGAGTGACCCCCCGGGGGGATGTGCGCGTCAAATCGACGCCCCGGCTGCTAACATGGGCGTAAGGCGTGTTGTTATTCGTTGTTGGTTATTCGTTATTAGTGAAAAAATTTTGCAACTACTTCTTTTTCGAATAACAAATAACTTACGGATCAATACACACACGAAAGCTAATTTTTGTAGGCTCTTCGAGAAAGAATAAAATACATGAGTGAAACTCCCTGCAACCCTCGGGTGCTTCTGGTGACCCCGGAAGTAACCTACCTGCCGCACCGCATGGGCGGTCTGGCCTCATTTTTTACGGCTAAAGCCGGCGGGTTGGCCGATGTCTCCGCAGCCCTGGTCAGCGCTCTGTTTGAACAGGGCGCCGACGTTCATATCACTATTCCGGATTATCGCGCCATTTTCAGCGACGGTCTGGCGCCGGTTTTAAAAAAAGAATTCAATAAGATTCAACGCAAAATGCCTGATGATCGCATACATCTGGCCGAAGACCGTGCATTTTACTATGTCGATCGGGTCTATTCCGACTATGGAACCGAAAATATCAAACTGGCACTGGCGTTTCAGCGCGAGGTCATCAACAATATTATCCCCCGTGTTCAACCCGACCTGATCCACTGCAATGACTGGATGACCGGTTTAATTCCGGCCATGGCCCGCCAAATGGGTATTCCCTGTTTATTTACCGTTCATAATGTACATACCGTAAAAACAACCCTCGCATTCATTGAAGACCGCGGAATCGACGCGGCATCATTCTGGCAGCATTTATATTTTGAATTCATGGCCGATCACTACGAAACTACCCGGGAGACGAATCCGATAGATTTACTGACCAGCGGCGTCTTTGCGGCCCATTTTGTCAATGTGGTCAGCCCGAATTTTTTAGCAGAAATCGTCGCTGGCCGACATGGTTTCGTCTATCCCCCTCTGCGTCAGGAATTGGCCAATAAAGTGCAGGCTGTATGCGCGGCGGGCATTCTCAATGCCCCGGATCCTTCCTTTAATCCGGCCGTCGATAAAGAATTGAAGCGAACCTATGGCCCCAAGAGCCATATCGCCGGCAAACAGGAAAACAAGCGCTATCTCCAGAAAAAATTGGGATTGATTCAGGATGAGCGGGCGCCGATCTTTTTCTGGCCATCCCGGCTTGATCCCGTCCAGAAGGGATGTCAGTTGCTGGCGGATATTTTGTATAAAATCATCTCCGATTACTGGAACCAGAATCTGCAAATCGTATTTGTGGCCAATGGCAACTATCAGAATGTATTTCGAGATATCGTCACCCTTCATGGCTTTCATAAGCGGGTAGCCATATATGACTTTGATTTTCATCTGGAACATCAGGCCTATGCGGCGTGTGACTTCATCCTGATGCCATCGAGTTTTGAGCCTTGCGGTCTGCCACAGATGATTGCGCCGATCTATGGAACCCTGCCGGTGGCCCACGATACCGGCGGCATCCATGACACGATTTCGCATCTGGATATGGCCCAAAACAGCGGGAACGGCTTTTTATTTAAAAACTTCAATTCCAGCGGTTTGATGTGGGCCATTAAGCAGGCTATGAATTTTTATAATCTGCCGGAAACAACCAAGGCAAAACAAATTCGCCGTATCATGCAGGAAAGCGCGGCCGCTTTCACCCATGCCAATACGGCGCGCCAGTATATTAAGCTGTATGAAAAAATGCTGAAACGTCCCCTGGTCCTGCCGAATGTTCCGAATCCAGACTCTGAAGAAAAAAGCGATACGCCCAAGGATACATGAAAAAGACCCCCTCCCCAGACGATCGTATCAACCCGGCACTGAAACGTTTGCTGACCGCCGACCCCTGGTTAAAACCCTATGAAAAAATCATTCATCACCGTCTGAAAAAAATTGCAGAGACTGAACAGCGCTTGATCCGGGGAAAAGAAAGCCTGGCCGATTTTGCTTCGGGGCATGCATACTTCGGTCTGCATTTTGAAGACAACCGATGGATTTTTCGCGAGTGGGCACCCAATGCAACGGCGATCTTTCTAATCGGCGATATGACCGGCT
>JASFGZ010000429.1:0-4466 GCA_050123495.1 Desulfobacterales bacterium | reverse complement strand
ATTGAATATTGAATATTTGTGGTATCCTATCGTTTTTAAAATTCAATAAAAAAGAAAGAAAAAAATAGACAGAATTCCTTAAATATTCATTCTGCAATCTACAATCTTCAATTAAAAGTAATCTCTGCACACCTTTTTGCTCTAGCCTCCGATTATCGCCTAATTCCGCATGCGCTGTGCGCCGGACGCCAGAAGATTACTCAGCTTATCCGCGGGCGTTTTCACCTTGCTCAGTAGAATCATGGCCGCAATAATGTAAGGCTTATAGCTGGCCTCCAGGTACATGGGTACCCGGTAACGATCGAACACGCTGGCTTCGACTTCGCCCTCGCTGCAACTCACGCCAGTGATATCGGCAGGCAGACAGTGCATGTACAGTGCGCTGGCCTCGTGGGTCATCTTCATCATTTTCTCGGTGCACTCCCAATTTTTGTGCTCGGCGTTCTGAGCAAGCAGTTCCTTTTCCAAAGCGCTGATGCCGTCGTGGTCCCCCTTACCATACAGGTCGGTGCGCTTTTCCATGGCGGCGAAGGAGGCCCAGCTCTTGGGGTAAACGATATGGGCGCCCTCGAAGGCTTCGGCCATGGAGTTGGTCTTGATAAACCTGCCGCCGCTCTGAGCTGCGTTGCGCCGGGCGACCTCCTCCACAGCGGGCATAACCTCGTACCCTTCAGGATGGGCCAGCACCACTTCCATACCGAAGCGAGTCATTAGTCCGATAATACCCTGGGGTACGGAAAGCGGCTTGCCGTAAGAAGGGCTGTAAGCCCAAGTCATGGCAATTTTCTTGCCCTTGAGATTTTCCACGCCGTCAAAGGTGTTGATCAGATGCAACATGTCGCACATAGACTGGGTGGGGTGGTCGATGTCGCACTGCAAATTGACCAGCGTGGGACGCTGCTCGAGGACACCCTCCTCAAAGCCCTGTTTTACAGCCTCCGAAACTTCACGCATGTAGGCATTACCCTTGCCGATGTACATGTCGTCGCGGATGCCGATCACATCGGCCATGAAAGAGATCATATTGGCGGTCTCACGGACGGTTTCGCCATGCGCGACCTGCGATTTGCCTTCATCCAGATCCTGGACTTCCAAGCCCAACAGGTTACAGGCGCTGGCAAAGCTGAAGCGCGTGCGTGTGGATTGGTCGCGGAATAGGGAAATGCCCAGGCCGCTGTCGAATATTCGGCTGGAGATATTCTTCCGACGCAAAACCCGCAGGATCTCGGCCACCAGAAAGGTGGCCCGCACTTCATCGTCACTCTTTTCCCAGGTCAGCAGAAAGTCATTAAGATACATATCCTGGTAGTCGAGCTGTGCGAGTTGATCAATGAGCGCTTTGATTTTAGCGGTAGCCATGATGATGTACTCCTTAATTATTTGTAAAAATCGATTAATCTTTCACGGCACAATGTGAGTGCCGCGGCCACTGGTCACAGCCGCTTTAATGAATTCAGGGGCGGTGATGATTACTTCCTGTCCTCCGTTTTTTAAGAAACGCAGGGCGGATTGAATCTTTGGCAGCATGCTGCCGGGGGCGAAATGTCCCTCCGCAATGTATTGCTCCGCCTCGGCAACGGTCATTTTACCAATGGGCTTCTCAGTGGGCTTACCAAAGTTCAGGGCGACCTGCTCCACAGCCGTTGAGATGATGAGCAGGCCGGCATCCAACTGGTTGGCCAGCAGGCTTGTCGCCAGATCTTTGTCGATCACGGCATCCACCCCCTCCAGACCCGCATCGGTTCGTACCACCGGTATGCCGCCGCCGCCCACGGTTACCACATGGTAGCCGCCGTTGAGCAGCGATTCAATCACCGGCCTTTCGATTACTTCGCGGGGTTCCGGAGACGGTACCACCCGGCGGAAACCACGGCCGGAATCTTCAACGATGGTCCAGTCCGGATAATCCCGGCGGATTTCGGCTAACTGCTCCGCCTCGAAGAATTCGCCCACGGGTTTGGCGGGTTTTTTAAAGCCGGGATCGTCCCGGTCCACCACAACCTGAGTGATCACCGTGACGCACTGGCCTGCAATATTGCGGCTGGCCAACTCGTTGTTCAAAGACTGCTGAATCTGATAACCGATAGAGCCCTGGGTATCCGCCACAACATTGACCAGTGGGACCAGGTGCAGTCCGGTCACCCGGCGGGCCACCTCCGATCGGCGCATGATGAAACCCACCTGAGGTCCATTGCCGTGAGAGATCAGCACCTGATAATTCTGCTCGACCAAATCGGCCACATGTTGGACTGTCTCCCGAATGGCCGTATGCTGATCTTCAACGGTTCGCAGTTCTTTGCTCTTGATCAGGGAGTTGCCGCCGATAGCGATAAAAACAAGCTTGGACTTCATGTTCTACCATCCTGAATTGCAAATTGAAGATTGCAGATTGAATATTTGTGGTTGTCGCTTCGCTCCGTCGATTTTTTATAGGTTGTTATAAAATTGACCCGCCGGAGGCGGACCTTAAATATTCAATATTCAATCTACAATATTCAATCCATAAAATATCCCAATTCGGCTTATTTGCCATAAAGTATATAAAACCCTCTCTTAGCTACCCAACTTTTTAAGATATATGAGCGGCAATGCAGCGTAAAAGGCGGCACAACGCACCAGATCGGCTTTCCAGGTCTTTTCGTTGGGTGCATGGGCCTCGGACTCTTTCCCAGGACCGAATCCCACGCAGGGGATACCAAACATGCCCATGATGGAGACGCCGTTGGTGGAAAAGGTCCATTTATCCACCCGCGGCTCTTCGTTGAACAAGGACGTGTAAGTCGCCACCGCCGATTGGGTCACTATGTGGTCCTCAGGAATCACCCAAGTGGGGAAATAACAGTCGGTCGGATAAACCAAGCCGGTATAAGAGGGTTTATCATAAGGGTACATGGATACCTGGGCGTTAGCGGTTTTGGCCGCTGGAAGATCCCTTATTTGCTGCAGCGCGAGGTCTTTGTCCTCACCCGCAGTTAAACGGCGATCGACGGAGATGGTGCAGCCATCAGCCACCGCACAGCGGGATGGTGATGTGTAGAATATTTCAGAAACGGTCAGAGAGCCTTTGCCCAGAAAGTCGTCGGTTTTCAGACGGCCGTGCAGCTCCTCGAGCTCACCTAGGATATGCCCCATCTTGAAAATGGCATTATCGCCGCGCTCGGGGGCAGAACCATGGGAACTGACGCCTTTGACCTCTACCATGATTTCCATACGGCCGCGCTGGCCCCTGTATATGCCGCCGTCGGTTGGTTCGGTGGAGACGACGAACTCCGGCTTCAATCCCGATTCATTGATAATATATTGCCAGCACAAGCCGTCGCAATCTTCTTCCTGAACGGTGCCAACTACGATAAGAGTGTAGTCGCCTTCTAGCCCCAGATCCTTGATAATTTTACCCGCGTAGACCATTGAAGCCATACCGCCTTCCTGGTCTGAGGCGCCGCGACCACCGATCACCTCATTGTCCTCGTAGCCTTCATAAGGGTCGAATTCCCAGTTGTCCATGTTGCCCACACCCACGGTGTCTATGTGAGCGTCCATGGCAATCATATGCTTGCCGTTTCCGATCGTTCCCAAGACATTGCCCATGGGATCGATTTCCACTTTATCGAATCCCACCTTCTCCATTTCTGCTTTGATCCGCTCGACAACCGACTTTTCCTGGCGGCTTTCGCTGGGCAGACGAATCATATCGCGCAAAAATCGGGTCATATCAGGCTTGTAACCCTCGGCCAGCTCCTTAATCTTTGCAAAGTATAGTTGTGTCATGGTGTCAAATCCTCCAAACCCTGTTTCTTGAATTATTCGATTATATTAATCAACAGACGGATATTTACCGTGCCAGATAATCTCCTGGTAGTTGACCGGATCGGTAGCACCTTCGGTATTGAAGCAAAGCAGCGTGGAATCGGGTCCAATCTCTAAATCTCCTTTCAAAGCCTCAAAATCGGCATGGTTTGCCAGAAGATCCATTAACCCGATCGCCACGGCGCCGGATTCACCCGCTTCCCGTGAAGCGTCCCCCCTTAACGGACTCGCCAGAATTCGCATGCCGTTGGCGGCGACACTGTTGTCGCAGCTCACATATGCACTGGGAATATCGTGTAAAATTTCCCAGGAAAGGGGATTGGGTTCCCCGCATGCCAGGCCGACCATAATCGTGTCCAGGTCCCCTGTGACCCCATGGGGCCGGCCGTCACCGGCGGCGGCCGAAGCGAAGATACAAGCGGCGTTTTTTGGCTCCATGATGATGAACCTGACACCTGGCTCCTGAAATACCTGGGCCAAGTAGCCCACCACGGCTCCGGCCAGGGCGCCCACGCCGGCCTGCACGAAAATATGGGTTGGATGGGCATCTTCAGCTCGCAACTGATCGACCGTCTCCGAACACATGGTCAGATAGCCTTGCATGATCCACAGGGGCACCTCGGTGTATCCCTTCCAGGGCCGTATCCTGGACCACGTAC
>JASFGZ010000428.1:0-4474 GCA_050123495.1 Desulfobacterales bacterium | reverse complement strand
AAGCCTATGCATGTTCAATATTTTTTTATCTTAAAAACAGGGTCACTTTTGAATGGGGGAATTCCTTCAGCAGTTCTAAAAAGGAATCCAGATATGAAAATTACAAATATAGAATTGTCCCACATCTCCATCCCCTTCGCTCAACCCTACAGGCTTTCCAAGACTTACGGCACCCTGCATGAAGCTCACGCCGTTATCTTCAGGATTTTTACAGATGAAGGTTTCGTCGGTCTTGGCGAAGCTGATCCCATGAGCCCCTTCACCGCGGAGACGCCCGCTTCAGTGATGACCGTCACGCGGGATGTGATTGCACCCCATCTGATAGGCCGGGAGCCAAAACAGATCGCAATGGTGGAGTCGACGCTTGACGATGTCATAGAGGGGAATTTAACGGCTAGAGGTGCTGTCAACATGGCACTCTATGACATCATCGGCAAGGTCAACGATCTTCCGATTCATACGCTGTTGGGCGGACTGCGATACGGCAAGCTGCCGCTTCTTTTTGGGGTCGGCAGCGGCACGCCCGAGGAGACCCTTGCTGTCATCGAAGCGCAAATGGAAACAGGCTGCCGCTGTTTTATGATCAAGATGGGTGCCCTTCCGATTGCAGCTGAAATCAAACGTGTAATTGCGGTAAAGGAGCAGTTCGGTGACGCGATCAGCATTATCATCGATGCCAACCAAGGCTGGGAGGTAGCCGAAGCCATTGAATTTATCGACGGGATCAAAGGTTATCAAGCTGATTTGATCGAACAGCCCATCAAGCGCGGGGACATGGAGGGCCTCAAGCGCATCCACGAACACTCACCCTTTCTTTTGAGTGCCGATGAAAGCGTAACTACTGTAAGCGATGCGGCTGAGCTTATTCGAGAAAAAGCGGTGGATGTTTTTAGCATCAAGATCTCCAAGAACGGCGGCCTGGACAAATCCAGGCAAATTGCCCAGATGGCCGATGGTTTCGGACTTCGATGCCTGATGAACAGTATGCTGGAGTTCGGTATCTCCCAGGCGGCGTCGCTGCAGCTGGGCTGCACGCTGTCAAATTTAATAGATTTAGGGCATGCTTATGGATCCGTGCTCAGAATGTCAGATGATATTACAGACTTCGGTCATAACATCTCGGAGGCCGTTGTGACCGTCCCTTCAGCCAGCGGACTGGGTGTTACCATAGACGAAGAAAAACTCAAAAAGTACACAACGGATTATCTCAATCTTAAATGAATCCGGAACGGAAAGGCCAAAAAAAATCGGGTTTAAGGAGCTAGAGGATGCCAACACCTTCAGATCGTCCCAAATTCGCTGTTTTGGGAACCGGAAACGCGGGGCAAACTTTTGCAGCTGATATTACATTGAAAGGCTACTCGGTAAACCTTGCCGAAGTGCCCGAGTTTGAAGCCAATCTTCGCGCTATCGAAAAAAAGGGCGGTATTGAGATATCCGGCGATGCCGGCAACGGTTTTGCCAAGCTCAATATGATCACCACCGATTTGAAAGCAGCCATCAAAGGTGTTGATATCATCATCATCGGCGGATCAGCCCATGCACATGAGCCTTTCAGCAAAGCCCTGGCCCATCACTTCGAGGACGGTCAGTTTATTGTGTTTACTTCCAATTTTGGCGCTCTGCGATTTCATAAATGGATGAAGGAAGCCGGGGTGATCACTCGAGTAACGCCGGTTGAGACCATTTCGCTGTTATATGCCACCCGGGCCTCAGAGCCAGGAGTGGTCGCCTGCATTGGTTTGAAAAGCAAACTTCCGACCGCCGCCCTGCCGGCCAGCCGGACAGCTGGGTTTCTGGAAAAAATCAAACCCGTATTTCCACAGTTTGTTGCCGCTGAAAATGCATGGTCCGCCAGTCTCAACAATTTGAATCCCATTGTTCACCCGCCCATGGTGTTGTTCAACGCCGGGCGAATTGAAGCAACCGGCGGGAAAGGCTGGAACCTGTATGCGGATGGTGCCACTGAATCGGTTGCCAAAATCATGTTGTCGATGGATGCAGAGCGAATGGCGGTGCTCAAACTTATCAGTAATGACGGTATTTCGATTAAAGATGCCTTTGAGATTTTTTATGCCAATTATTCGTTAGGTAAAAAAACCTTATCTGAAACCCTCAGACAAAGCCCCATTCACGGCCATCCGGCCTTTCCGGCGCCATCCTCCGTCGATACGCGTTACATCAACGAGGATTTACCTTTTGGTCTGGTGCCCTGGTCATCGATCGGCCGCGCATGGGGTGTGCCCACACCCACCATAGATGCCATCATCCAGATTGCTTCAATCATGTTGAATGTGGACTATTTCCAGAAAGGTATAAGCGCCGAAGATCTGGGAATACAGGATATGGACCCCCGGGATGTAAAGACGCTTTTATCGTAACTGCGAACAATGCGGCTAAATTACGAAACCGGTGACGATCTAAGACTTTTCCCTCTAATTTATAATGCTTTGCGGCAAGCGGCTTTGCGTAAGCCATATCATAAAAAGCAACTGGTTCCGCACATCAAAGGAAGTTTTCGTGAGAACATTTGTTACCATCTACAGATCAGAGATTGGACCGCTTGAGGTTGTGGGAACCCACAGAGGCATTTTAACGATTACATTTTTTGAAGACGAATTTGAGGCCGAACGCAACCTGCCGGCCTGTATGACAGAATGCCTGCGGCAGCTGGAAGACTATTTCAAAGGAAAGCGCCAAAAATTCAACGTCCCCCTAATTTTGGACGGAACCCAGTTTCAAAAAGCCGTCTGGCGGCAATTGCAAAAAATTCCCTTCGGTGAGACCGCCTCATACGGAGATGTTGCCCGGTCCATCGGTCGCCCGCAGGCCTTTCGCGCCGTGGGCAATGCCAACAACAAAAACGCCATCCCGATTATCATCCCCTGTCATCGGGTAATCGGCAGCGACGGCCAGCTGGTCGGCTTCGGTTCCGGAATCTGGCGCAAACAGTGGCTGCTGGATCACGAAAAACGCTTTCGATAAGGTGAAAAGCAGATGTGCCTCCCATCGGCCGTGATTCAGCTTACGATTTCCGCCTCTGGCTGCCATTTATTGCCCATGTCCCTGACAATATTTGTAACCTTCTATCAGGTTCAAAATCCATCTTGAATGTATTTAGCTGTAATTATTTAAAAAAAGTTTCACCCTCCCGAATGGTATAGATTTTGCTCCCTATTTGGACACGAATTTTATGCTATTCAGGGGGGGGTACCGTGAATCAGAAAAGATTCCTGGGAATATGTTTATTCTTTCTCATACTCATTTTCATTTTCATTCAACCGGCTTATATGGGTCCCGGTGGAATCATTGCCAAGGCGCTGCTTAAAAGCTTTTGGGGCAAAGCGGCTCTTATTTTGATGGCGATAACCTGTGTGCCGCTTGCCATCTATGTTTATATTCGTGAAGAATTCATTGCTGAATCCTAATGGGCAATGTGCTGATTTGGTTTTGATCTGCTGAAAGCGACTGGATAATAAATCTATTAAAATTAATAAGTTGGTGAATACTATCCTGCCAATTTATCCGGTGATTTCGTAGCAATCGCAACACCGCTTTTCATTCATTAGGAGCATGTCCATTGACTGTGCTGCATACTACCTTAAATCTTAATACCTGAATCTTACATGAAAAGTAATGAGAAGTTGGGATTATGTTTAAAGGATTATGATCATTTTATCTCATTACTTTTCACCCTGCGGGCGAGCCGGAGGCTTCCATCTGCTGCGTTATTAAGGCCGAGGCATAGTGCACTATAGCCTCAGCCTCAAGTGCCTTGCATATGAAAGCCTCCGACTCGTGCAAAATCCAGCTAAGAAATTTTAAGATTTATTTATTTCAGTGTTTCGAAAAGATCACTTGACAGCTATAAAAAAATGAATTAACTAAATAGTTAAACTAAACAGTTGGTTAAACTATTAGGTTGGATCTCTGGCGAAAGGAGCTTCTTATGCCGCCCTTAACATTGAAAGACCGGCGCGATCAGACCATTGACCGAATTTTAAAAGCCGCCGCAAAAGAATTTTCCGAGGCCGGTTTTGCCGGAGCCCGGGTTGATGAAATTGCGAATAGCGCCGGGGTAAACAAGGCCACCATTTACTACCATATCGGTGACAAGCAGGCCCTCTATGCGCAGGTTGTCCATGATCTGTTTGGCAATGTTGTCGCACAATTCAATCGTAAAATAACCGCAGCCCAATCACCTGAAGACCAATTAAAGCTATTTATTCAAACGGTTGCCGGCATGGTCGACCGACATCCGGAGCTGGCCGCTATCATGTTGCGGGAGCAAGCATCGGGTGGGAAGCACTTTCCCGAAGTGGTGGCGCAGGATCTTGCGCAAGTCCTTGGTATCCTTACAAAAATTCTAGATGATGGCATCAGGTCCGGCACCTTTATAAAAACCGTACCGTTTATTGTACATATGATGATCATCGGTGCGATTGTATTATTTAAAATGACTTCTCCGATCAGA
>JASFGZ010000427.1:0-4474 GCA_050123495.1 Desulfobacterales bacterium | reverse complement strand
ACGCTCAGCAAAAGCCGTATTCGGATAAGAATTTCATACAGAAAATGGAACTATTGTTTTTTTGATATTTCTATGAGGCCTTCTTCCAGAATGGACAGCCCTTTTTCCAGTTGATCGTCTTCAATCACCAGGGGCATCAGCAAGCGCATCACATTGCCCAGGGTTCCACATGATAAAACCACCAGCCCCTTTTCCAAACAGAGCTCCACCAGGGCTTTGGCTTCGTCGGTCGCCGGTTCTTTTGTTTTGCGGTCCTTAACCAGTTCCATTGCTATCATGGGGCCTAATCCTCGAACTTCACCGATAATCTCAAATTGTTCGGCCCATGCATTACACCGATCCGTCAATTTATCCCCCAGTGCTTCGGCTTTTTGCAGCAGGTTTTCTTCTTCAAAAATATCCAGCACCGCCAGGGCCGCCCGGCAGCAAACCGGATTTCCGCCGTAGGTGCCGCCCACTCCCCATGGATGAACCGACGCCATGACCTCCTCTCTGCCCGTCACAGCGGCCAGCGGCATCCCCGCTGCCAGGCTTTTGGCAACCGTCATCATGTCCGGCTCCACATTCCAGTGCTCGATGGCAAACATTTTGCCTGTGCGTCCCATACCGGACTGAATTTCATCGGCAATAAATAAGATATCATTGTCGTTGCAGATTTTAGCCAGCTTGGAGAAATATTCTGGAGGCGGGGTGATAAAACCGCCTTCGCCCTGAATGGGTTCGGCAATTACAGCCGCACAGGATTCAGGCGCCAGATGGGTGTGCAAAAACGCCTCCAGATAATCGGCACAGGCCACCTCACAATTCGGATATTCGAGATTAAACGGACAGCGGTAGCAATATGCAGAGGGTATGCGGTAAATCTCAGGTGCATAGGGACCAAATCCGAATTTATAGGGTTTGACCTTATGCGTCAGGCTCAAGGCCAATAGGGTGCGACCGTGAAACGCGTTTTCAAAAGCGATGATCCCGGTTTTTCGGGTATAATAGCGCGCAAACTTAACGGCATTTTCTACGGCCTCGGCGCCACTGTTTACCCAGATGGTGGTTTTCTTAAAATCACCCGGGGCGAGCGCATTCAGTTTTTCTGCCAGTGTTATTGCCGGTTCATAAGGCAGGACCATAAAACAGGTATGGGTTAATTTTTCGGCCTGATCTTTGACAGCCGCCACCACTTTCGGATGGCTGTGACCCACATTCATAACGGCGATGCCACCGGCAAAATCAATATATTCGCGGCCGTCGACATCCCATAGCAGGGCACCCTTGGCGGATGCCACATAGCGTGAGGTGACACTGGCCAGAGCCGGCGATATAATTTGGGCTCTTAATTCACTTAAAGCTTTACTGGTGGTTTGAGTCTCCATGGGTTTCCTCCTCCAAAAAAGCGTTTCCAAAAGATGTTAATGAAACGCTCAATTTAGGTCGAATAAATTGGCGCGATAGGCTTTGAGATATTCCCCGCAATACTCGTCTTTGCCGGCAAGCGCTTCGGCCGTAATGATATTTGCCATCATCTTCTTATCCAAAGGATTGATAATGGCGCCGTCCAGCCCTTTTGCGATGGCCATGCTCATAAATGTCTGGTTGATAAATCTCCGATTCGGCAATCCAAACGAAATGTTGGATAGACCGCAGAGGGTGTGCACCCCTTTAAAGGTTGTCATTATCTTTTCAATGGCATTCACAAATTCCACCCCGAATTGAACATTCGTCGAGATCGGCTGTACCAGGGGATCGACGTAAATGTTATCGATGGCAACATTTTTTTGCAGAAGACTGTTTACCAGTTTGTCTGCAATCGCCATTCGATCGTCGGTCGTCTGCGGCATGCCTTCATCGCTCATGCACAGGGCCACCACTTTAAGATCGGTTCCGGCCACAACCGGCAGCAAACTCTCATACCGATCTTTTTCCAAAGATATCGAATTGATCATGGCAGTTCCCTTGTGGACTGCCAGGGCGGCTTCTATCGCTTTGGGGTCCGGGCTGTCGATGCAACAGGGCCCTTCCACCGTGGATTGAACCGTTTTGACTAACCACTCGAGGTACTCGAGTTCCTTGCCCACGAATACCCCGGCATTGACATCAATATAGTTTGCGCCGGCCTCGACCTGATCCTTTGCAACCTGCTGGATTTCAACCGGGTCCTGGGCTTCAATGGCTGTGGCAATGGCCTTGCGGCTGGCGTTAATCAGCTCTCCAACAATAAGCATTGCGGTCTCCTTTGAATGCGTCATTTCTAATTGGGTTATGCCAAACGCTGAACTTCGCTTCAGCTTACCAGTTCTTTGGCTTTTTCGGTGGCCGAGGCGGCATTGGCACCATAGGCATCGCCACCGATTTTATCCACAAAATCCTGGGTGACCGGAGCACCGCCGGCCATGATTTTAACCTGATCGCGAATGCCCGCTTCTTTTAGCGCCTGAATCGTCTCTTCCATGCGCGGCATGGTCGTGGTCAACAACGCCGACATTCCCAGAATATCCGGTTGATGTTCTTTAACTGCTTCAACAAATTGCTGGGCCGTGATATTGGTTCCCAGATCGACAACCTGGAAACCGGCGCCCTGAAGCATCATGGATACCAGGTTCTTGCCGATATCGTGCAGATCACCCTCCACCGTACCGATCAGATAGGTGCCCACACCGGCTGCATCGCCCTCTGACAGATGCGGGTTCAGAATATCCATGGCCCCATGCATACAGCGGGCGCATAAAAGCACTTCGGGGATAAACATGTCACCGGCCTTAAACCGCTGCCCCACCACATCCATTCCGGCCAGCAAACCCTTATCAAGAATATCGCGGGCCGGGGTCCCTTTGTCCAGGGCTTCCTGGGCTAAGCTTTTAACTTCCGCTTCCTTACCGGCAATCAGCACTTCTGCCATCTTCTCAAATAATTCTTCCATCGCTCATTCTCCTTTAATCATGTATTCTCAATTTTTTTCCTTCCCGAATGGGAGGAAAACCCATGCTATTTTTTACCCAGGCCCAGTTCTGCTTCCGCTTCTTCAACGATAGATCGCATTGCAGCCAGAACATCCGCGGGTAAGGGTTCGGGTTTGTGATTCTCTAAAATATAGCGTGCTTCTTCTAACGCTCTTTGGTAAAGATCGGTTCTGCCCCCGGCATCCCAATCTTCGCGCGTCCTGCGGTCGATTAATTTCGGCTGGGATTGGGATCTCATATGCTTAAATGTATGGTCATGGCTGAGAAAATTTTTTCCGACACCGATTTCATGAATGACGTCTACTGCCAGGGTTCCGTCGCTGACCGCAATCCCCTGCACGATGTGTTTTATCATGCGGGCAAATTCATTATCCATGACCAGCTGGCCATAATCAATTGTCATGCCCATCTCGATCATACCCAGGCCGTAAATCAGGTTGGCACCTGCCAACGCTGGTAACAAGCCTGTAATGGTTTTTTCATGACCCGATTGGGCATCACAGACCTTGCTGTCGCCCTATCCACCGGCGACCCAACTGGGGAGAAGATAGTAAGTTGCCATATGCGCCACTGCGGCATTGATCAAGGCACATTCCGGGGATCCCACGGATGCCGCCGCCAGCCTCAAATCCATTGCGGTTGTTGAACTCCCGTATATAAATTTGGAGCCCTTGCGGGTGAGCTGGCTGAGAACCAGACCCCCTAAAATTTCGGCATTATGATCCACCAGCGTTCCGGCCAGGGTTACCGGTGAAGAGCCTCCGGCCATGGCCATGGATAAAACGTTGCAGGTCATCCCGGCTCGGGCAGATTCAATAATAATTTCACAACTTTCTTTGACCAGCTGTAAAGGACTGACGGGACATGTAATAAAGGAGACGATCGGACGCTCCTGAAGTTTGTCTTTGCCACCGACTATGGCCGAGGCCATTTCAACGATTTTTTTAAGTAAATAACCATTGCCCGGGCCCATAAATCCGTGTTTGGATGTATTCGGCAGCCATGCCTCCGCGTTGTGAAGCTGCACCGACTCAGGAGGGACATCGCCGGCACCCACAGCGCGTTCATAGACATCTATTTCATCCAGATAATCGGCGAGCAGGGCTGAGGATGCAACGTCGGCTTTGGTGGTTTCGCGATGCTCTCCGGTGTATGGGTCAATGACGAAAACACCTTCTCCGAAATTGGTGAAGCCGACGCGGTTGCTCTCCATAACAAAATCGTGCTCAGGATTACGACCGGCCAGCAACAGCTTTGAAGGTGCTGAACGGATGGAATCCTCTACCAAGTATGGAGGCAGTTTCGCAATTCGGGTCTTTTTATCGATGATCGCTCCACCGCCGTCCAGGATTTCCAGCGCCTCTTCATCATCAAAACTGAGGCCGGTTTTCTCCAGTACTTCCAGGGTGGCCAGGTGGATTTCTTCCAGTTCCGCAGCGGTGAAAAGCTTTAAACCCAGTCCTCCGCTTTGCGGCCTCCCGGCATGTAAATTGCGTTTCAAGGTTACACCTCCTTTCCGGTTG
>JASFGZ010000426.1:0-4482 GCA_050123495.1 Desulfobacterales bacterium | reverse complement strand
AAAATAAAAAAGAAACCCAAAGATCTATTTGAAAATGTCTCTTGGCTTCAGCCCAAAGTCAAGGAAAAGGACGTCATTCTCTTTGCCCGGCAATTTTCAACCATGATTGATGCCGGCCTTCCCATCATCCAATGTCTGGAAATACTCCACACCCAACAAGCCAATAAGACTTTTAAACGGATGATCAAAGAAATCAAAGAGCAAGTTGAGGGCGGCGCAACGCTAGCCGAGGCCTTAAAGAAGTTTCCGAAGCATTTTGATGATCTTTTCGTCAACATGATCGCAGCCGGTGAAGCCGGTGGTATCCTCGATGCCATCTTAAGGCGGCTTGCGGCATATATGGAAAAAGCCGCTAAACTAAAATCCCAGGTAAAAGGTGCGATGACCTATCCCATCGTAACTTTAATTATCGCCGTTGTCGTACTGGGCATTATTTTGGTCTTTGTTATCCCGGTTTTTGAGGAAATGTTTGCCGATTTTGGAGGGGAATTGCCCCTACCGACCAAACTTGTCGTAATGGCCAGTGAAATGGTAAAAAGCAAGATTGTTTACATCATCATCGGAATCGTTATTCTTGGCTTTACAATGAGGAAATTTTATGCCACTGAAAAAGGCCAGGATTTGGCTGATGATCTTGTGTTGAAAATTCCGGTCATTGGTGAACTTTTACGCAAGGTCGCCGTGGCTAAATTTACGCGGACCATGGGGACCATGCTTGCCAGTGGTGTGGCTATTTTAGAGGCGCTTGATATTGTTGCCAAGACGTCCGGAAACCGGACCGTAGAGAGAGCGATTTACGATGTTCGTTCCGGAATCGCTGAAGGTCGTACCATGGCTGATCCGCTGCAGGAAAGCGGCGTTTTCCCCGCGATGGTATGCCAGATGATTTCAGTCGGTGAATCCACCGGGGCTCTGGACGCCATGCTGGAAAAAATCGCTGATTTCTACGACGAGGAAGTTGACCAGGCGGTTGAAAACCTTACCTCTTTGATAGAGCCGTTTATGCTTGTGTTTTTAGGGGCAACAATTGGCGGTCTGGTGGTCGCCATGTATCTGCCGATATTCAAGATGGCCGGTGCCCTATAACAGTTGTAATGTATTTCCGATAACCCACACCCGCGCGCGACCGATAATTTGACGTCACCATTTCTTTGAGGGAAACCAAAGCTCGGCCGACGAGTCGGGTCTCGTACTCATCTTTGATGAGAATTATCTTGATTTTCAACCCGCTAACTTTCATCATATGCCAGCAGTCTAATATTGATGCTTCGCTCACATTACCGCTAACAGAATTTTTCATTTATGCGTACCCTTTCACCCATACCCGGAAAAGAATACAAAACCGAGCTTAAATGGCTAATGTTTTTTCGGATCCTGTTTTCCGTGGTGTTGCTCGGGGCTGCGACCGTTTTAAAACTCGGTGAATCCGCCACGGCCATGGAATCATCTTTTATGATTCTTTATGGTTTTATCATCGCCATATTTCTGATCTCCGTGATATACAGCCTTTTGTTGAAACGCGTTAAAAATGAAGCTTTGCTTGCGTTTATTCAAATTGGCATCGATACATTTTTGGTTACATTGATTATTTTTGGTACGGGCGGTTTTTTAAGTGTATTTTCGTTTCTCTATTTAGTTGTCATTGTTTATTCGAGCATGTTGTTGCCGATGAAGGGAACAATGATTATTGCAGGCCTTTGCAGCATCCAATTTGGCGGTTTGGTAGAACTTGAATATTTCGGTATCCTGAATCCGTTCGGCACCGATGAGAATGTATTGGCTGCCAATTACGGGTGGAATCAAATTGCCTTTAAATTGGTGATTACAATGATCGCTTGTTTTGCGGTGGCTTTCCTGAGCAGTCTATTGGCGGAACAGACGCGTAAGACCAAAATAAAATTACGGACGATGGAAGGTCATGTAAAGCGGGTCGAAAAGATGGCGGCCATCGGAGAAATGGCAGCTGGTTTGGCCCACGAAATAAAAAATCCGCTGGCTTCTTTGTCAGGATCTATTCAGCTCTTAAAGGAAGATATGCGATATGATCCCGATCATGACCGTTTAATGCAAATCATTTTGCGAGAAGCTGATCGCTTGAGTTCCCTGGCGAGCAATTTTCTTTTATATGCCCGTCCTCCCGCAGGTAAGGTTGAGCCGATTAAGTTAGACCGGGTGGTGTTGGAAGCTGCTGAACTTTTTGAAAAAGATGCTTCAAACAATGGCCGCATCACAACTTTCAAACAGGTATCTGAGGACCTCTGGATTTCAATGGATCGCGGCCATCTTCACCAAATCTTATGGAATCTGTTGTTGAATGCCGCAGAGGCAATTAAAGATGAAGGACGAATCAGAATCGAAATGTTTCCGTTAAAGAATAAGCTTGCCTGCGTTAAAATTACAGATGATGGATGTGGTATATCCAAAGAGACGCTGACGTCCATTTTCGACCCATTTTTTACCACCAAGCCCAACGGAGCCGGTTTGGGGTTGTCGATCGTTCACCGAATTCTTGAGGCTTATGACGCTTGGTTAAACGTTGAGAGCGAGCTAAATAAAGGAACGACGGTGACATTAAATTTTAAGCAGATTGACCCACCCGTCTAACCTACCAAGTGTGGCCCCAACTTAGTCTTGACAGTCACCGGCAAAATGAGTTACCAGAATCAGCTTAAATCAATTATTTTCGCCACTTTATGGCAGGCTATTCATCGCCCTGCCTTAAGTGAACCTGTGCCAACCGTTGCGTGTGAGACTTTAGCACAACGGATTAACATCTGACTGGAATGAATATGGAAAAGGCCAGCGAGCTAATCCAAAAACGTAGAGATAAACTTTATCAGCTAAGGCAGAGCAATGTTCAGCTTTTCCCGAACGATTTCAAGCTTTCCCACACCATCGATGAAATTCACAGATTAATTGAACGCCAGCCTGAAGCAATAAAAGAGGACTCTCCGGTTTTTGCTGTTGCCGGTCGCGTATTGGCAATTAACCGTTTCGGGAAAGCTGCATTTATTCGATTCAGGGATCGGACCGGTCAGCTTCAAGCTTATATCCGTAAGGACAAAATCGGTGACGAAGCATACAATCTCTTCAAACAACTGGATGTAGGGGATTTTGTCGGCCTTTGCGGAGGGGTCTTTAAAACCAAAACCGGAGAGTGGACCATTTTGGTGGGCACATTAACACTTATCTGCAAAGCCATACGACCCCTGCCTGAAAAGTTTCACGGTCTTAAAGATCCCGAAAAACGGTATCGCCAGAGATATCTTGACCTGATCATGAATGCAGATGTGCGGGAACTCTTTGTTAAACGCTGCCGGATTATTCAGGAAATCAGGAACTTTTTTTTGGAGCGGGATTTCCTTGAAGTCGAAACACCCATGATGCAGCCAATTCCGGGCGGGGCGGAAGCGGCACCCTTTAAAACCCACCACAACGCCCTGGGAATGGATCTTTATTTACGTATTGCTCCTGAACTTTATTTAAAGCGCCTGGTTGTCGGCGGATTTGAAAGAGTTTTTGAAATCAACAGGAATTTCAGAAACGAGGGTATTTCGACGCAGCACAATCCGGAATTTACAATGCTTGAATTCTATCAGGCCTATGCCACCTTTACCGATCTGATGCAGTTTACCGAGCAGCTGATTTCAGCGGTGGCGCAGGCGGTGGTCGGATCGACCACGATTTCCTATCAGGGCAACTCAATCGAACTGTCCGGACCCTGGCGCCGAATCACACTTCAATCCGCTTTGGTAGATATCGGCGGCATTGATTCTGCCCTGTTAAATGATCGGGCAGGTCTGCTTGAATTTGCTGCTCGAAACGGGATCAAAATTACAAAGGCCAGAAAGTTGGGAAAGGTGATCACCAAGCTATTTGATGCTGTTGTTGAACCCAAGTTGATTCAGCCGACTTTCATTACGGCCTATCCGACGGAGGTTTCACCGCTGTCACGCCGCAGCGATCAGGAACCTGACGTAACCGAGCGTTTTGAACTTTTTATCGGCGGACGCGAGATCGCCAATGGGTTTTCCGAGTTAAATGACCCCGTTGACCAAAAAGAGCGCTTCGCCCAGCAAGTCAAGCGTCGCGATGCCGGTGATAAAGAGGCCCATCAAATGGACGAAGATTATATTGAAGCTTTGGAGTATGGCATGCCGCCTACGGCCGGGGAAGGCATCGGAATCGACCGGCTGGTGATGATCCTAACGAATGCGGACTCAATTCGCGAGGTCATCCTTTTTCCGCATATGAAACCAAAAGAATAGATCTTTATGATGTCTTATAACCAACAACCGATAACGAATCACCCATAACGAATACCTTATACCTAATTTATGTCTTTCGAATATTTTATAGGTGGTCGGTATCTGCGGGCCAAGCAAAAACAAGCTTTCGTTTCGCTTATTACGATACTATCCATTGCCGGTGTGATGGTAGGGGTGATGGCGTTGATTGTGGTGATCGCAGTCATGAACGGTT
>JASFGZ010000425.1:0-4509 GCA_050123495.1 Desulfobacterales bacterium | reverse complement strand
GCGACACGTTCCTGATCGTCATCCGTAGACGGATCTAAATGTTGATATTCGAGTTTATTATAGTTTTTCTGGTTAAGCTGTTGAACAATCTTTTTAAGCTCATTGGGAATTTCCGAAAGCTTTTTTAGGCCGATGTAGGGGGCCATTTTATAAAGGGAAGATGACAAATATAGCTTAATGCGGATTTTATCCTGCAAACCCAGCAGTGCACTTATTTTATTGTTTAGCTTCTGAATAGCGGTCGTTATCTTATATTCCAGCCCTTCGATCGTCGATATGGTCGGAATACGCTCGATCAAATCACCGTGAATGAGCACCATTCCCATATACGCCCGTTGAAATTTGACCTCATCTTTTTCAATGGCCTGAATTTGAACCGGATGAATTCCATAATCATTTGCCAGCTTTTGATTTTCTCGCGTCTTTTCAGACAATTCACCTTCTTCCGTGCTCACGTCATAAAAGTGATAGTTAAAATAATGACTGGCATAGATGCCATATTCTTCCAGCAGGTCATGAAGGTAGCGCTCGGTGTTATTGTGGGGGGCCGGCAGGTTTCTTGTAAAAAAAACCTTTACCGTTAAAGGTTCGGACAGAGTGGATACCACTTTTTTACTGGCCGCAGAGATCGAATACATTTTATTGGCGGTCAGATCCAGTCTGAAGAAAAGCGTGATGCCCGCAACGTTCACCAGCACAACAATAATGAGGTATACTATAAATTTAATATATTTTTCCGATCCTTTTTTCGGCAACATTTCTTGCTCCTTAATGTTTTTGTTGCAGGGCGAGATGGGCTCCGTACAGGCCTACAAAGCAGATGCTTGCAAAATACAGTATATCTCTGGAATCAATAATGCCTTTGGCAATATTTTGAAAATGAAAATCAGCTCCCAGGTAGGAAAAAACTCCCAGCAACGACTGGGGAAGAAAAAAAAGCATTTTGTCGACCAGGGTCAGCGTAAAACAGATCGCCAGTCCGATGATAAAGGCAATGATCTGGTTGCGGGTGAGCGCCGAGGCGAATAAGCCAACGGCTGAAAAAGCAGCACCCAGAAAAACTGCACCGATGTACCCGCCCACAACAGGTCCCCAGTCCAATTGCCCCATGAAGGAGACTGTCAGCGGATAAGCAAATGTCGGAATCAGCATGGCGATGATGAGGGCAACGCTGGCAAGAAATTTTCCGAGAATCACATCAGCAGGGGTCACCGGCATGGTGAGCAAAATCTCATCCGAACCAATGTTTAATTCTTCGGATATCAATCGCATGGTGATTGCCGGGATGACGAAAGCAAAAACAACCGGCATCAGTGCATAAAAAGTGCGCAGATTCGCCTGGTTGAAAAGAAAAAAGGTTGCAAAAAAGAACCAGCCGGTTACCAAAAGAAAAATCGAAATGACGATATAGGCAATCGGGGATACAAAATAAGCACTAAATTCTTTTCGAAAAATATGGGCCACCTGGCGCATGTTAGCTCTCCTTGGTAAGCTCGCGGAAAATGTTTTCCAGTGTCTGGGTTTCTTGATGAAAATCTAAAAGAACCCAATCGGTTTTCTTTATCTTTCGATAGACGATCGGGCGCAGGTCATCTGCCGACTGGCAGGAGAGGCTGACGTTTAATTCGGAATCGGTTTCTTTAACTTTGGTAACACTTTCTATCCCCTCCAGTGCGCTTAAGCTTGCTTCCACGATATGAAAATCTGTATTCTGGAAGCAAAGATGTATAATATTTTTGCTGCTCAAGGACTGCTTCAGATTTTCGGTGCTGCCGTCAGCAACGATTTGGCCTTGATTGATAATGACGATCCGATCGCAAGTTGCTTCGGCTTCACTCAGAATGTGAGTTGAAAGGATAATGGTTTTTTCTTTTCCGATTTCTTTGATGATTTTTCGAATCTCGACAATTTGGTTGGGGTCCAGACCGGAGGTGGGTTCATCAAAAATCAAAACCTCAGGGTCATTCATCATGGCGTGGGCCAGGCCCACGCGCTGTTTATAGCCTTTGGAAAGTTCGCCAATCGGCTGGCTCATGACCTCATTGATGCCGCAAAGATCGGCCAGCTGGCGAATGCGTGGAAGCTGTTGCCCCCGTTCAATTTCCCGGATGGCAGCCACATATTTCAAGTAATCAAAAACCAGCATATCATGGTATAGCGGGGCCGATTCCGGCAGATAGCCTAAAAGTTTCTTGATTTCCAATACATGTTTATCAATGCTTAAGCCTTTAATGTTGATGCTGCCCGAGCTGGGTTGGAGATAGCCTGTAAGCATCCGCAGGGTGGTGGTTTTGCCGGCGCCATTCGGGCCCAGCAGTCCCAGAATTTCGCCTTTTTGAATATCGAAATTGATCTGATCCACGGCGCAAAGTTGGCTGTAATATTTGGTCAGATTTTCGACATGAATCATTTTGGATCTCCCTTTTTAGGTGTGTTTCAAACAGATATTGATGATCTCAGCTGAGCTTTTCTGAGAAACTTGGTTTTGGGCATGTGGCTATAAAAAAACAGGGCGCCGGTGTCAAGGGCGAACATGGCTTTCTTCTGATTTGATGCGAGTTGAAAACGTTCTGACATAGCATAATGGGCAGGCAAAACGAAAATTGTTCCCTCGAAAACAACCAGAACAGAATCCTGGAATTTTTTTGCCAAAACATGGAAAAAATGAAAAAAAGATTTATTATTAGGTTATCCGTTGTCTATGTATGCACTGACGCCTAAAGCTAGTTTTTAGAAATTTTAATACATAAATTGGGTGTTTGCAAGGGATGCCGCCTGTTAAAATATTGATTGTTGAATTCAACCGCATGCTTCTGATAATATCCTTGCATTCGGCGCTTAATTAGAGTTTTTGTGCTTTTATTGGCAAAATATTTACGCCACCAAGACACCAAGACGCAAAGATGAACAGTAACCGAAGGTTTCCCTTGTGTTTGGTGCCTTGTGGCAATTTGTTCCGGCTTGTCCGGGTTCGGTATTACGGATTTGAAAGGAGATATATATCTATGGGGTCCAGCGAAATGAGTGCAAAATTATCTACACGTAATGTTATTATCGTCACTTTGTTCTTGATCGGGGCGATATGGGTACTCGCTAATACCGTTGCCGGTCCGATTGCGTATGCCAAATCGACCGAGTATTTCAACGCACCTGCCAGCTTCAACCAATTGGCGGAGATGGTGAGCCCGGCGGTTGTCAACATCCGCACCGTGAAGACGATCAAAGGTGGGGGTCCGGTTTTCCGTCAATTTCAGCGCGATCCCTGGGGTAGACAAGGCCCTTTCAAGGAGTTTTTTGAGCGCTTTTTTGGCGAAGACATGCAGCGGGAATTCAAACAGCCCAGCCTCGGATCCGGATTCATTATTGATAAGGATGGTTTTGTGGTGACGAACAACCATGTTATCGAAGATGCAGACCAAATAAAGGTCAAACTCAAAGATGAACGCGAATTCGATGCAAAGATCGTTGGGCGGGATCCCAATACGGACATTGCGTTGTTAAAAATTGCTTCGGGCGAGGATCTTCCGACTGTAAAACTGGGTGACTCCGATGAACTAAAAGTCGGGCAGTGGGTTGTGGCCATCGGCAGTCCCTTTGGGCTTGAACACACCGTTACCGCAGGAATCGTCAGTGCAAAAGGCCGGGTTATCGGTTCGGGGCCCTATGATGATTTCATTCAAACCGATGCATCCATCAATCCCGGTAACAGCGGCGGGCCCCTTCTCAATTTGAACGGAGAGGTGGTCGGGATCAACACCGCCATTGTTGCGACCGGCCAGGGGATTGGATTTGCCATCCCGGTTAACCTCGCCAAAGGCATTATCACGGCGCTCAAATCTGAAGGAGAGGTCACCCGTGGCTGGCTGGGTGTTGCGATTCAGGATTTGAGCAAGGATATGGCCGAATACTATGGAATTGAAAGCAAAGAGGGCGTATTTGTCGCCGACGTTTTTGAAGGCGATCCGGCGGACAAGGCCGGGATAAAACCAAAGGACATTATTGTAGAGGTAAACGGCCAGAAGATTAAAACCAGCCGGCAGCTAACCGGCATGATCGCTTTAATACCCGTCGGTGAAACCGCCCAAATAAAAATATTACGTGACGGAAACGAAAAAACAGTTAAGGTCAAAATTGTCAAACGCGATGAGACAAAGCTGGCTTCCCGGGGTCAGCCGAAAGAACAGGCGGAAGAACTCGGTATTCGCGTATCAAATATAACCCCTGAAATTGCCCAGCAATTGAATATTGATGAAACCTCCGGTGTGATTGTTACCGCAATAGAAAGCGGCAGTAAAGGCGAAGAAGCAGATATCCGCGTCGGTGATATTATCAAAGAAATTAACCGCCGGCCGATAGAGACGGTAACGGATTATCAAGAGATATTGAGCCAGGTGGATTCAGGCGAATCCGTCAACCTATTTATCCGGCGGAAAAATGCGGGCTTTTTGGTGGTGAAACTGACAAAATAAAATTCAAAAGCTTTGCTTTTGAACCTTATTCCCTGGATTT
>JASFGZ010000424.1:0-4524 GCA_050123495.1 Desulfobacterales bacterium | reverse complement strand
CGTATTGCAGGAAGCTAACATTCTTTGCATCACCGATGGTATGACCTCCGAAAAATTAAGTGCCAAATTAGAAGATTTGTTTTGTTTCATGCTGTTAAACCTTTTCTGGCCTCACGCGAGTCTGTCGGGACCGCTAAATGAAAGGCCTATAGTTAATCATTTTAATCTAGCTTAGCGTCTTTGCCGGCCCTGTCGGTCCGGAGGATCCGACCGGGGCGACTTTGCCTGAAGCCTATCAATTTTATCAAAAAAAAAGGCCCTCCCCCAACGGGGAGGGCCATGGGGAGAGGATATTACCATTAGAGAATAGAACAAAAAATCTCACAGGATCGACATATCTTCATCTTTTCTTTCCAATCCTTCTGAACCGTGCCTTCACAAACGGTTCCATTAATAAACCAGCAAAGATCGCCGGATGCAAACTCCCAGGCCGGGCAACTGCGTTTCTGTTCAGGTGAACATTTTTTTATAACCCAACATGCTTTTGTGGTTTTGTTTTTACTCGCAAACCTGGATATCAGAAAATAAACCTGACGCTCGACATGGACCGGCACGGTTCGCCAGCCCTGCTCATAACTATGGATGGCTTTTAAAGAAGTGCCGAGCAGTTCGGCCATCTGTTTTTGGGTTTTATTGAGCTTTTTGCGAAAAAATTTAAATTCTGATTTATCCATATCGATAAAAAGGCTTTCTTAAAAACGCTAGCTAACACTCTACTTGAATAAGGTCAAGGAAAAAATGCCACAATGTGGTAATTTAATGCGTTATCTGCTTTTAATGAATGGTGGGTTTCATGATCTGGTATTTTTTAAGTTTTTCATAAAGTGTGCTGCGGCTGATCCCTAATTGCAGGGCCGCCTTTTTTTTGTTCCAGTCACATTCCTCCAGAACTTCCTTGAGCAATTTTTTCTCATTTTCAAAGATTGTCCCCGGGGTTTCCGAAGAAACAGGCGCAGCGGCATCGCGAATGGCTGAAGGCAGGTCCGAAATTTCGACTTTGCTTCGTTTGGCTAAAACGGCAGTGTGCTCAATACTGTTTTCGAGCTCGCGGACATTACCCGGCCAGGTGTAGTCCAGAAGTAGCCGCATCGCTTCGGAACCAAAATTATGAATCTCTTTATGCTGTTCAACGGCAAAGCGGCGCAAAAAATGGCGGGCCAGCAGCGGAATATCATTGCGACGGCTTCTTAATGGGGGCAGGTGGATCGGAATGACATTGAGACGATAAAAAAGGTCCTCTCTGAAGCTGCCATTGGTGACTTCTCTCAGCAGGTCCTTATTGGTGGCAGCCAGGATTCTCACATTCACATTTAATGTCTCTTCGCCACCCACACGCTCAAACTTCTGACTCTGCAGAACACGCAGGAGTTTGATCTGGGCTGAAGGGGCGATCTCTCCGATTTCGTCTAAAAACACCGTTCCGCCGTCAGCCTGCTCGAATCGGCCAATTTTTTGCCGGATGGCACCCGTAAAAGCACCTTTTTCGTGACCGAAGAGTTCGCTTTCCAGAAGCGTTACCGGATAGGCCGAGCAGTTGATCACAATAAACGGGTTCATCTTGCGTGGGCTCTGTTGATGGATAGCACGGGCGACGAGCTCCTTACCGGTCCCGCTCTCTCCCTGAATGAGAACCGTGGCATCGGTGGGCGCGATATCTTCTATCAACCGATAGATGTTTTGCATCTGCGGGTCTTTGCCGATGATGCCGCTGAATTCGGCGGTGTGTTCAATCCGGGTCCTCAGCTCACGAATTTCTTCTTCATGAATCACCGAGCGCCGGATCGCTCCAGCGGTCTGGTTTAATATCAGCTCAATGATGTCCAGCTCCTTGGTAACACAATTGCAATTCCCGGGACACGCGATCAGCATGGCTCCCTGAAGTTGATTTTCATGGCGGAGCGGAAAGGCCACAAGATGCTGTGCGCCTTTAAATTCATTGGGTATAAATACGGTGTTTGATGGTTCGACCTTAAGAGATTTCATTTTGTCCAAACCGGATATCAGCGCAAGAGCTCTCTGGGTGGCGGCAATATCCAGCGTGTTAGAATCTTTCTCGGTTTGAAGAAAGACATGCTCGCCATCGGTACTGAGTACCAACATACACATATCATTGCAGGTTACGATGTTTTGAAGTTTTTTAATGAGAAACGTGCAAACTTCTTTAAGATTGTTTAACGCCCCTATTTCCTGAGCGATAACAAATGATGTGCGTGTTTGCTGCTCGGCGCGATCTAGCTCATTGGTTTTTTCTTCAAGCCTGTTCGTGTAGTCCTTTATGCGATTAACCATGCGATTAAACGAACATGTCAATTTGCCCACTTCATCGCTGTTGGATGCCACCACGTTTACCTCAAAATGGCCTTCATCTATTTTTTCGGTTGCTTTTGCCAATGCCGCTAAGGGTTTGGTAACGCGTTTGATGAAAAAAAGACTTCCTACGATTGCAAATAAAAGAATTAGGAGGGTTAACACGCTCATTTGCAGCCATAATTGTTTTACCTGGTCACGGAGAGGCTTTTCAGTTATTCCCAGCCGCAATGTTCCGGCTTTTCCTGCAAAAATGGGCCAGGCAATGTCCAAGTATCGCTCTCCTTCGGCGGATACGATTTCTTTATGCCGGCTGTAATTATCCAGGACAATATCATTGGCCTCTATCAGTTCGATTGGCATTCCGCGGGTGAATGTGTGCGCCAGAACCTTGTTTTCTTTGATAATAAAAATGTATGCGGCGTGAGGCGTGCTGGTCATATGATAATCGAGCATTTTCTGAAGCGCCACCAGGTCATTGGTCAGGATCTTATCGGTGGCATCAAGCGCAACTGCATGGGCTATATTTTCAGCCTGAGCGCTTAATGATGAAAACAGACTGCTACCATACCGCTGGGTCACCACAAGCGAAATAAGTAATCCGCTGCCGATAACCATTAACGAAACGGCCATCAGTAATTTATTTTTTAGACTTTGTGGGCGCATTTTTCTGATTCTCCAACGATGCAAGTTTCAGGTTTATTTTACGGATGCTGTCATACCATTTATCTTTTGGTGCAATAAATTTATCGATCATCAATTCATTTAAAATCGCTTGCCCCTGTGGATCCTGATGCATTGAAAATAACAATCTGCGAATTTTTGTCATGAGTTCAGATGGTATCGAGTTTGAGGCCACCATTGGGGGTATACCGTAAGGTTCTGATTTTCGGATGATACGGGTTCTGGATGTGAAAATCGGATTTTTGTTTTTGTAATATTCCCAGATCAAACCATCAACCGCAGCGCCATCCACCAGACCTCTGGCCACCGCTAATATGGCGTTATCGTGGCTGTAAGTGTATATGGTTTTTTCAAAAAACCTTTCCGCTGTTTCCCCCATCTGCCAGAGCCAGTAAGTGGGAACCAGCCTACCCGAATTGGAGTCGGGATCGGTAAATGCGAAAACACGTCCTCTGAGATCTTCGAGTGTTCGGAATTCACTCGCTTTATTTACAATCAAATAAGAGTGGTAAAAATGGCTGTTCTGAACCTCGGGAGTGGCCACCAGCTGAAATCCATATTTTTCCTTGCCGACAACATAGGGTCCGGAGCAGATAAAGGCCAGATCAATCTGACCTTTGGCCAACAGTCGATTGATCTCTCCATAAGTTTTGCGCTGAATAAACTGAATTTCACGCCCCATTTTATTACCGATGTAATCCAACAGCTGCCGGTAGTAGATAAAGGTTTCCTTGGGTGATATTATTGCGGCTACCGCCACTTTTAACTGTGCTGACTCGGGCGCTGAACTTTTCGGACGTTCTACCGTCACAGTTTTTGAAAAATCAACCACAACCGTATCACTGCCGCTGCCGCACCCGGAGGCATACGCGACCATTGTCAATAAGAAGCACGCTATGATGAGTTTCTTCTTTGTTTGCATCAAAAATAACCTTTTAAATGTGTAATATCTGAATAGCTTACGGGTGAATCGGGAAATTTTTTTGTGTCTGGAAATCGGACACTAGAATCGTACATACCACTTTGTGGTGATATCAGTCAATAAAAAAATCGAAAAATCCGATCTTTCTTGTCTGACTAAAACAAGGTTAGATATGATTTGCGGCTGAATTTGTGGAGCACGGGGGTTCCCATGCCGTGGCGAACTGCTTTAATGATGTTTTCTCTGTCAAGCGGGACCGTGCCGGCTAGCATGTGCACAGGGAGGTGATCAAAGGCCTCTGCAACCATCGGTGTGCTGGGGCCCAGCATTAAGGTTTTTACTTTATCATGAACGTGTGCGAGTATATCTTCAGTGCTATTGTTCAAAATTGAGGTCGATGTCAGAAACAGCACATCTGCCCAGTTTTTCAGCTTTTTATAAAAATCCCCTTTTCGGCCAAGCCCACGAGATTGATCGAGTATATCCAGAACAGCTTCTCTTTGTTCAAAACGCTTAATCAATGGGCCAAAGTAGCCAACCATCGCAACTTTTGTTCCCTTTGTGATTTTAAATTTTTCAAATAAGATTTTGTTTTTCTTATCTTCTGGCAA
>JASFGZ010000423.1:0-4532 GCA_050123495.1 Desulfobacterales bacterium | reverse complement strand
GAAACCGGTGGGCGGAAAAGTTGGTCGGATCGGTATTGACTGCACTCCAGCCTTCCACCAAAGCCCGCTGTTGGAAGCCTAAATCAGAATATATGCGGGCAGTCGCCGCGCTGCGTGCCGCTTCGTCTGAATCGAGCAGAAGCCTGGAGCGGTAAACCTTACGGTTATCGTTGAGTTCGATCGCTTTTTGAAAATCATGCAAAGCCTCCACCGGTCGGTTGGTGGTCTGCTTGGCAATGGCACCGTAAAACCAGGGGGTGGGGTCGTTGGGATCGAGCTCTTTGGCGATGGCATACTCGCGCTCGTCCAGCCCGATTTGCTTGTTTTCGAAGTAGGTTTTGCCCAGGTAGCTGCGGATAATCGAGTTGTTGGGGTCCAGGCTGGCGGCAATTTCGACCTCTCTGCCTCCTGCTTGCAGATCGCCGCCGCGGATTTTTGCCAAGCCCAGGCCCAGCCTCGAAAGGGGGTCGGCCTGATCGAACTCGATCGCTTTTTCAAATGCAGCCCGAGACTCAGTCGTTTTGACCTGGGTCAGGTAGGCAAAGCCAAGAACCATTTGTGTCCTGGAGAGGTTCGGATCCAGGTCAACCGCCTTTTTAGCCGCATCCAGGGCTCTACCAAGCCTGCCCAGTGAGGACCACAGCTCTGCCAGCCGCGCCCATGCCAGGGCATTATTGGGATCCAGTCTTACGGCCTCTTCAACGCTAGCCCGGGCACCTTCCAGGTCGAAGTCGGCCTGCCGGGCGTAGGACGTGGCGATGTGGGCTGTAGCCGAATTCGGACCGGTCTCCACTGCCTTTTTCGCAGAACCAAGGGCCTTTTCTCTTTCGTTCTGTACCACGAAAATAGTGGCCTGAAGCGCATAAGCGTCGCTGTACATCGGGTTCAGGCTCAGGGCTCGCTGGATATCGGCCTTGGCCGCATTCACGCGGCCCACTGCCAGCAGCCGGGAGGCACGGTAGGTCAAAAAGCCCGGGTCACCCAGATCTTCTTTTGGGGATTCTCCGGGCGGAACATACAGAACCGGTAGATAATACAGTGCCCAATGGACGGCATCCCGGGGGCGCACCACAACCCGCAGCACAGGCGCTTTGCCTGCCTCAGCAACTGCCGATTGACCGCTGGTCAGCGTGAGGCTTCCGACCGCGTTTGAAGCCAGCACCTGGCCGTCAAAAATCGATATGAAGGTCCTGTCTTTTTCAACACTAATAAAACCTTCTGTTCCCTCCACACCGGCATTTACAAAACCTGTAAGCACCTCCAGGTTCCGGCGAACACGGCTGAAGAAATGCAAAGCCCCCCTGGCCAGCTCGACAACAGATGTTTGCTTTTCTTTCACGCCGCCGAGAGTGATTGAGGTGTTCTGATCAAGACGCAAAACGGGTTGATTAACCAGGGTAAGGCCGGCCCGGCTCCTCTCGTTCACCCGAATCTTATCACCGGGGCAGAATGTGTCATTGAGTTTAACAGTTTGCCACTGCGTTTCCCCCGCCCTTTGAACCTCTACGCTTCCCTGTACGGAAACTACCGTCGCAACCCGCTTTTCACAGTTCTCTGCAAAAGAAACGCAGGGGTACAGCAAGGCTGCCATAAGGCTTAAGCATACGATGAGGCTAAGCTGGCATGAAAAAACACGTTGCATTACCCACCTCCTTTTATGGAGCTCTTTTGATCCCCCATAGCTTGGACGTGATCTCAAGAAATCTTTGGTGTGATATGTCCCGCTATATATGTACTCGGCCTCTTGTGAACCTTAAACTGGTGGCGTATGACCCCCCTTTTATCTAATAATATATTAAGAATGTATTGGAAAAGTTTGGTGAATTGGCTATCTTCTGCCGAATGTAGACGCGCTTAAAATCAGAGGGAGAAAGAATCTTTTAGAACTGCAGATTCCCGTTTCTGTGTTACGAGCGAGACGGTTTTATCGATCAAAAAAACAAAAGCCCCCAGGAAGGTTTGGCAAACCCCTCAAAGGCTTTGTGTCGCCATCTTCTGAAACCACTTTCTCATAACTCACTCCAAATGTTGCGAGTCAGATTGGTAGAAGATTAAGCTTTCGGTTCTTTTGAAATCTTAATAATGAAGCTTACTGAATTGTTACCACAATGTTGTAATATAGTTATATTGTCAAGCCCTTTTTAAATTTTTTTGCAGCGGTATTCAAACCGCAAGTTTCGAATCTCGCCAAAAGTCTACTCGCAATTCTATCCATCCAATTAACTGCACATCCGATGCATCCTTGGGCTGTCAACTAAATATACATTTAGCTAGAGTAAGTATCCATTAATTTCACATCTGCAAACCAAATTTATATTTCCTTCCGGGAATTCAAAAATACTGTCATAAAAAATTTCAAATAATTTAAATAGAATATAACAATTTTCACACAGATCCACCTTCCCCTGATAGGTCTGGCACCAAAGCTGCGGAGCGGTTTTTCGAAATGGAAAATAATATCTACCGCCACATATTGGACCCAACTAAGAAAATGAAGATCGTGAATCGCAATGCCCCCCTACATGACAACACAAAGGCTGAAAAACTGGACTTAGGGCGCCCAGACCTTGTCCGGCGGTTGTTTGGGAAAAATATGATTATAGTGGATGGAAAAATAACACTGCCAGCAGTGCAAAAACCTGAGAAGGCGATTGGGATGTTAAAAAATTTCCACGAGAATGAGCGACCTAATCTTGAGGAGAGCCCTGCAGCGAAGAGAAGTAAAAACCTGGGCAGGGCGGCTAAGCTCAGGGCTTCCGACTGGGCGGCATTGATGACCTATTACAGAACGACCGGAAATCTTTTTAAATTGGATTCCAAGACCGATCAACTTAACAGGCGCAGTAGAGCGATTTTTCGAAGCAATGGGATAATGAATCGCCTGCTTGACCACCACCTTATCTTACCCGGAGGCTGGCTCACCCCCAGGGCCAAAAAACAATGTGAGAAACTGCAGAAACAAATCAAAAAGCACCGGCATCGCCCAACGGCAAAACCTTTAAAACAGAAAAATTGCAACAATGCCTCCCTGCCAATGTCTTCTTCCGAGATTTTCAAGAATACGGTGCCAGCGCCCCTTTTAAAATATGGCAAAGACCCAATGCAACGTCAGGTGCCCTTACCACCAGGGGCACATGAATTTTCCCTGCGGGATGTCCCCGACATAATTTTCAAACGCAAAGTCCAAATCCTGCTCGCTTTCATGGCTGTTGTGAGTGCAGTTGCTATCGGCACCTTACTTGTCAAACCTAATTTCAGGGCAACTGCTTTAATACTGGTTAAGCTCGGCCGTGAAAGTATTTTCGTGCCGGCCCTCAGCAACATAGCGCCGGTCATCAATATAAATCGTTCCGAACAGATAAATTCCGAAATCGAGATTCTCAAAAGCCGTTCTTTAGCAGAAAAGGTAGTTGCAGCTCTCGGGCCCTCAGTCATTTACAAAAGTAAAAGTGATGAAAAACCCTTGATTGTGAATCGTCTTTCCATTGATGCTGAACCACGATTACCTTCTAATGAGATAACCGCTTTGAAATTTGAGAAAGCTGTATCTAACCTGCAAAAGGGACTTGAGATTAAAGAAATTAAAAAATCAATCGTGATCCAGGTAGACTTTAAACATGAAGATCCTAAAATGGCGGCCCTGGTAGTTAACAACCTGGCCGACATTTATCTTGAACATCACCTATTGGTTCATAAGACATCTCAGCAGATAAGAAAGGCCTGTTTGAATTGGCCAATGGCGGGACGGTTTTTCTTGATGAAATCGTTGATATGTCTCATGCCATGCAGACCAAACTGCTGCGGGTCCTCCAGGAAATGCAAGTCAGACCTGTGGGTGGCAGTCATTATATTGAAGTGAATTTTAGACTCATTGCCTCTTCAAATCGTGATTTGCTCGAGGAAGTAAAAAAGGGAAACTTCCGGGATGACCTTTTTTATCGCATTCAGGTTTTCCCGATAGTGCTTCCGCCGCTGAGGGATAAAAAAGAGGATATTCATCTTTTAGCAACGCATTTTTTTAAAAAATTTGCCAAGAAGTTCAACAAGCCGGTCGCGAAGTTGACGCACGAGGTGCTGATGCATTTCTATCAATATCAATGGCCAGGCAACGTAAGAGAGTTGGAAAATGAGATCGAGTTTGCTTTAACCCTGGCAGGAGACGATCGCGAAATTACAGCAGAGCATATTTCAGCGAAAATTAAACAATCTGGAAAAGAAGACGCAACCGCAAAGCAAGAGGGTAGGACCTTAAAGGAAAAGGAGCGGCAAGAGGTTTTTAGGGCCCTCCGCAGTACAGGCGGAAACCGCTCACAAGCGGCGCGTATTTTAGGGCTGTCGCGTCAGGGTTTGCTAAACAAGATTGCCCGGTATGAAATTGAACTATAATTCGAAACCCTCTCTCCCCACACCTGTCATCACACCCGAGATTCATTCTCGGGTTTTTTATGTGTAAACAAAACTTATCAATTACGGGTCTAATGGTATCATGGCAGAACACATATGTTCTTCGCTTGACACCCATTTGGCAAAAT
>JASFGZ010000422.1:0-4534 GCA_050123495.1 Desulfobacterales bacterium | reverse complement strand
CACCCGGATGAAAGGATACCCATGACTGGCGAGATAGATTTCAAGGAAACATACCAGGAATTTCAACCGAAAATTCATAACTATCTAACCAGGCTGCTGGGGCCTCATGAGGCTGAAGACATTACCCAAGAAGTTTTCGAGAAGGTAAACCGTAAGCTTAAAACGTTTAAAGGCGAATCAAAGTTTTCCACCTGGTTATATCGGATTGCCACCAACGCCGCTTTTGACCGATTGAGATCGGCACCATTTAAGCATGCATCTCAACACATCTCCCTGGAAAACAGTGCCGAAGCTGAGGATAAAAACGTCTGGAGCAGCCGAAGAGAGATAGCGATAGACCAAAATGTTATCCGCAAGGAGATGAGCGCGTGCGTCAGGGAGTATGTCGATAAGCTCCCACCCGGCCATAGAACTGTTTTAATTCTCAGCGAGATTGAGGGATTTAAAAAAAAAGAAATCGCCGATATCCTTCAAATCTCCATTGAAAATGTGAAAATAAGGCTCCACCGTGCAAGGGCCGGTTTAAAAAAAGAGCTGAATAACGGCTGTGATTTTTACCAAAACGAGCAGGGCACGCTTGCCTGTGACCGCAAACCCATATCAATTATGCCTAAAAAGCCCGACTAAGCTTTCCGCTAGTTAGCATCTTCCAATAATCTGTGATGTGTTTCCGACTCCATATCCAATTTAGCAAAATTTGAAAAATCTTCCTTAAATTGTATCCTTTTGAGACTTTCCTTCGTCTATGCGGGTAAAAAGGAGGTGATCGTTATGTATGCTGCCGAAGTTTCCAATTTTTCCTTATGGTGGTTATTTCCGCTGGTGATGATCGTTCTTTGCTGTTTAATGATGCGGGGCCGAAAAGGTTCGATGATGTGCGGATTCGATTCCGGAAATGAAAACAGTCGCCGTACAGAGGTTTCTGATTCAGCCAAGGATATACTCGACAAACGATATGCCCGCGGTGAGATAGACAAGGAGGAATACCAGGAGAAAAAAAGAATTTTAAATCAACACAACTGATTTTTACTTTGATTGAATACAGGTTTTTAATCCATCAAATGACAGGAGGTCTAAAAATGAACTCAGGAAAAAAAGAACACAAAATCACGAAATTGCAAGCCGCAAATGAAATTCCCCAAATCGTCGACTACAAGCTGACAATGTTAATTGTCGCCGGGGCTGCCATGGCTGCCAACTGTGAGCCATGCTTGAACAAAGTTGTGCCTGATCTGTTTGAAGCCGGAGTGGCCGAGTCCGACATTCGCAAGGCTGTGGAAATCGGCCAGTTTGTGAAGGATAAACCCGCAGCGATTATGAAAGAGGCCGCCGATGCGCTCACAGGCACAAACATGTCAGATTCGCAAATATCAGGTGGATGCCCGGCCGAGGCGATGAAGCAACAAGCTGCTGCTGAGGGTGTGAGCGCTTAAATGGTTAAAGACCGAAATCCATGCGGAAAGGCCTTGACACAGTAGGTGTTTTAACTTATATTTCAATATATGCCGAACATTCGAGATAAAAATATCGAAAAATTTGCCGAAATTTTCAAGGCCCTTTCCAACCCGAACCGGCTTCGAATTTTCTTGCGTCTGATTTCCTGCTGCAGCCCGAAAGTGGTTACCGACATCAGCAGCACGCCTGAACCGGAAAACTGCGCCTGCGTCGGTGAGCTTGGCCAGGACCTCGGCATTGTGGCATCCACGATCTCGCATCACATAAAAGAGCTCCGTCAAGCGGGGCTTATCCGCATGGAGCGGCGAGGACAGAAAATGGAATGCTGGATCGATCCCGAGACGCTCGCGGCTTTGCAAGGATTTTTTCCGAAATAATTACATGTTTCATTTTTTTTAAACAAAATATTCGATAGTTGTCGAACCATAAAAATTTCTCGCCAACAGGGAGGAAGAAATGGTAACCATTGATAAAGAAAAAATCAAAGAGGCAGTTCGCGAGCGCTATGGAAATGTAGCAAAAGCCGGAAGTGTTTCTATCGGAAGTAGTCCGACAACATCCTGCTGCAGCCCATCAGACACTACCGGCGAAAGAAACACGGCAGCTTCTTGCTGCGGCGGTCCCGAAGTTACGCCTGAACACATATCCACTGTTATGGGATATTCAAAAGAAGACATCGCCGGTGTTGTCGAAGGTGCCAATATGGGACTGGGGTGCGGCAACCCCGTCGCCCTCGCCTCCCTTAAACCCGGCGAAACGGTAGTTGATCTGGGTAGTGGCGGTGGATTTGACTGTTTTCTGGCGGCCAAGCAAGTCGGTGAAACCGGACAGGTTATCGGTGTGGATATGACACCGGAAATGATTACCAAAGCCAGAATAAATGCAGAGAAAATGGGAACAAAAAATGTCGAGTTTAGATTAGGTGAAATCGAACACCTACCCGTCGCCGACAATAGCGCAGATCTTATCATGTCAAACTGCGTGATAAACCTTTCCCCTGATAAACTGAGTGTATACCGGGAGTCTTATCGAATACTAAAGCCCGGTGGCCGCCTGTCGATTTCGGATGTTTTAGCGACTGCCAAGCTACCCGATGAAGTACAGAAAAACCTGGCCCTGGTAGCTGCCTGTGTGGGGGGCGCCGCAACATTTGAAGATACTGAAAAAATTCTAAAGGAAGCCGGATTTCAGAACATCAAGATCGAAGCGAATGATAATAGCCGCAATTTGATTCGGAAGTGGGATCCGGATAAAAGTGAAAACGCCGTGGACTATGTCGTCTCGGCTTACATTGAGGCCATTAAACCCGTTTAATCATTTTTATTGGTAGGGTCTGTATTCGACGTGCGTTTGAGCGAAGATTCTAAAATCTGGCCAAAAAGGAAGTCAATATGAAACCTTTATTTAAGGGACTCGATACAGAAACCCAGTTATTAGTCGCAATCGGTTCTGCCGTTGCATCCGGTTGTATTCCGTGTCTTGAGAATATCTCAGGGATGGCAAGAGCTGAAGGCATCGAAGAGAAAAAGTTGAAGGCCGCGGCGATCATCGGCCAATTTGTCAAAAACCAGCCCGCAGCACACATGCGAGCAACCGCTGACAGGCTATTAGGAACCCATCTACAGTCGGCAAAAATGCGGACAGTTTGCCCCGCTGATTCGACCAAAGAAGAGACTATTGCGGAATATGACGGAAATAAATCGATCGGGGGCCGTGGCTGTTCTTAGGCTAACACGGATTTGACTTTGGGTTCCCAAATCTGTTAATTCTTCGATTATATTCTAAAAATCAAATCCTTTTACCCCATAAAAATCCGCAGCTTGAAAGGTTGGATATTGCCGCTCGAAGCATTTATTGTGATGAAACCGGCGGCGATTATTATGATTTTATTATCAGTGATAGGGGTGAAAATGGAAGCCTTGCGATCGCCATCGGTGACGTGTCCGGACATGGCATTTCCTCTGCCTTGCTGATGGCCACGGTGCGCTCGTCCTTACGGCAACGTTTATCCCAACCGGGGGGTGCCGGCAGCATTATCGCCGATGTCAACCGCCAGCTGGCTCAGGATGTGGAGGATTCGGGCCAATTTGTGACCCTGTTTTATCTGATGATTGACCCGACAAAAAAACAGCTCCAGTGGGTGCGTGCCGGACATGATCCGGCTATTTTTTATGATCCGGGCACAGATACATTTGAAGAGCTGGGCGGGTCGGGAGTCGCACTGGGTGTAATGGACAATTCAGTTTTCAAAACGTATACGAAAACACCTATACGCAAAGGGCAAATCATATTTCTCAGTACAGACGGAATCTGGGAGGCACGCAATCAAAAACGGGAAATGTTCGGCAAAGAACCCATTTACGATATTATTCGCAAAAATTCAGCCTCAAGCGCAAACAAAATTCTCAACGCGATGTTAGACTCTTTAAAGCGCTTTCAAGAAGGCGCTAAAATGGAGGATGACATCACATTGGTAGTCATAAAAATAAACACCGACTAATAGTTGAGGCCGATCAACCCCATCATTCAGTACTTGCTGATTTAATTTTCCGGCCCACATTGATGTTCATACTATCGTAGGTTCGAAAAATTAATTTCTCCCGCTCTAATTTTTCTTTCGGATACGGCCGCGGCTGCAGGGTTTTTAACTTCTTACGGGCTTCATCTTTGGAGGGAATGGCCTTCAGATCCTCACCCAGCTTTTGGCCGGAAACCGTGTCCAGAACAAGGGCGGTTTTACCGTCAGACACAACTGAAAAGGGAAGCTGGTACTCACAAAGAAGCCGTGCGGCGGCTAATATTTCTCTCTCCCGGGAACCCAGGGAGGCGGCCGCGCATTTAATGGCCATAAAACGGGTAGACCCGCCGTCAACACTGACAACTAAGTCAATTTGAGAGCGGTAGGTTTCACCGGCAATGGTCAATTCAATATCAACATCCACCTCAATATCATTTTTCGAAAATCCTTTTTCAGCGACCAAAAATCGCTCAACCATCTGTCGATTCTGTTCGGCACCGACATTGGGGATCTCTTTTCCGGTGACAAAATCGGTGATCATCGAATAGGGTTTCTGGATAT
>JASFGZ010000421.1:0-4536 GCA_050123495.1 Desulfobacterales bacterium | reverse complement strand
TCAATAGCCTGCCATGAGTGCGGTACATGCGCCGGATAATAGAGGGTATCGCCTTCCTCCAGGCGATGAATTTCTTCACCGACAGGCAGTCCTGACGATCCTGCCCTTCTCCCAGTGTCACCCGGCGCACGACATGCCCATCCGGTAGCATGGTGATCACGACATCTGAGTTCGAAGCGAGTTGAACGAGAGAGGTTGCCCCATTTCCCCCGTGGCGATCAAGGAAGGTTTGCTGGGCGTGAGGGGTGCTGTCAAAAACCGTCAGGGTGAATCCCGCTTCCTTAAGGCGGGCCGCCATGGGCCGTCCCATGTTGCCGAGTCCGATGAAGCCCACTTTACTCAGCTGTTCCATAAATCCTCCATCCAATTGTGGAATTGGTGCGTGTTAAGCCGCAGTTTACTTCACAGGTATTTGCTGTTGTCAAGTCATTTTACACCCACAGGGTTCCTGCCGGACGATTTGCAGCGGGCTGATAAAAACCGATTTATCTGCTATTGACAGTTTCACCTCAGGAAGGATATGGTTTTTGGAATTACAGTTCACGCTGATCGGGAGGGCTTACTCTATTTTCCCAAAGCCGAGAAAGCCGAGGGAATCGAGGATATCTGGAAAGCCCCCTATGGGATCCCGGGCATCGAGACCACGGTGCGCTTGATACTCAATGGCGTGAATCAGGGCAAGGTGAGTATGGAACGGGTGGTGCGGGCGCTGTGCGAAACACCCGCCAGGCTCTACGGTCTCTATCCGCGAAAAGGATGCCTGTTGCCGGGAGCCGATGCCGATATCCTGCTGGTGGATATGGATGTTCGGGAAACCCTGTCAAACGATGCGATCGTTTCCAAGTGTTGTTGGACGCCCTATGACGGCATGGAAGTCCAGGGCAAGGTCGTCAAGACGATACTGCGCGGCACTATCGTCGCCGAGAATGGCCAGCCTATCGGTGAGCCCGGATATGGGCAGTTCATCCCGCGTCGTGGAGCGGAAGGCGTTAGTAAATGAGTCGCGTTCTTGTCGCCGATGAAGAAATCATAAAAAAACCGGCCCGTGAAGATTCATAAATTTAGGAAATCCGTGCGGGTTCTGTTTCACCGCCACCGTTTAATTGGGTGTTTTCAAACCGGGTGCTTTGCACCCGGTTGCACCCGCACCGATTAAGGCACTACCGTGCCTTTGTATTTTCCCGCCGATGGCGGAAAAATCCAAGCCAACCGCTCCGCGGGTAGTCGGTGACTCCAAGGAGCAGACCGTGAATCGAAAAATAGGCATGATTGGTATCGGTATCATGGGATCGGCCATGTCGGCAAATTTGCTCAAGGCCGGCTATGAACTCATCGGCTACGATGTTGCGCCACAGCAACTCGATGGTCTTGTCCGTGAAGGCTGAATCGGAGCGGATTCCTGCCGTGAAGTTGCCGTTCAGGCCGAAGTGGTCATCACCTCGCTTCCCAGCGGCGAGGCCTTGCAGCAGGTCGTCAATGCAAAAGACGGGCTGGTCTCGGCTGAAAAGAAAGATCTGATCGTCATTGAGACCAGTACCCTGACACTGGCGGCCAAACAGGCTGCCCATGATGCCCTCAGTGCGGTCGGGGTGGAGCTTTTAGACTGCCCCCTCAGCGGTACCGGCGCCCAGGCCGTTAAAAAAGACATCAATATTATCAGCGAATTTGCCAAAAAATTGAATTGTCCCACTCCGATGCTATCCGCAGCGGCACAGATATATACCGCTGCTTTAGCCAATGGCTATGCCAAACACGATTCGGCCTCGGTCTGTGCCGTACTCGAAGAAATGGCAGGCATTAAAAGGGAATCTTCCAAGTCTTAGATTGAATAAAATTAATGTTGCCTTTTTGAAAACCGGAAGAATATAATCGGGATTGATGATCGGAGTCAACGACCACCCGCACAGCGGGTAGCTTGGATTTTACCGCCATAGGCGGGAAAAGACTGGGGCGGGAAGTGCCCCAATCGTTGAAAACAAGGCGGTGGAACCGTGGATTCTCGTCAATGCACCCGGTTTGGAAAACCCAATCCAGAGTCAGGAGAATCTATCGGGTCTTTACTAGTATTTTACCGAATGGAGAGTGAACATGCAAAAACTCAATAAGAGCGAAAAAACAGCGCTGGAGAAAATGGCGGTTCGAAACCGCAAGAATGTTCTACGACTGATGCGGGCCGGCCGGATGGGTCACATTGGCGGGGCGCTTTCAGCCATTGATATCATAACGACGCTTTACTTCAAAATCATGCAAGTTGATCCGCAAAATCCAGACTGGCCGCAGCGAGACAGATTCGTCCTCTCTGCCGGCCACAAGTGCCTGGCGCTCTATGCAACCCTTGCAGAAAAGGGATTCTTCAGCCACACGGTCCTCGATACCTACGGTGCCCTGGGTTCGAAATTGGGGGGACATCCCGATATGTATAAAGTGCCCGGTGTCGAAACCAATACCGGCGCCCTGGGACACGGGCTTTCAATTGCCGGCGGCATGGCCATGGGACTGAAAATGGATGGCCTCGATGCCAAGGTGTATGTGATCATGGGGGATGGCGAGCTGGCCGAAGGGTCAAACTGGGAGGCGGCCGCCGCCGCCAGTCACCATAAACTCGACAACCTGCTTGTTTTTGTCGACCGCAATCATTTGCAGATCAGCGGACCGACGGTCGATGTCATGAATTATGAGCCGCTTGACAAAAGATGGCGGGCATTCGGCTGGCGTGTACGTGAAATCGACGGACACAATCTGGAGCAGATCGTCGCGAATGCGACCGACATCCCTTTTGAGAAGGGCAAACCATCGGTGATCATTGCTGATACGGTGAAATCAAAGGGAGTCTCCTTCGCAGAAAACAAGGTTGACTTTCACTACTGGAAGGCAACCGATGAGGATCTGGAAATCGCAGAACGGGAGCTTAACGCGATCGAAGAGAGGATAAGCTGATGGAGGATTTAAAAGATCCGCGTAAAACGTTGGGTGAAGCGCTGGTGGCGGCAGCGGAAAAAAATAAAAAAATTGTGGCCATCTCGGCCGATAGCTCAAGTGGATCGGGGCTAACCCCTTTTCACGAGCGCTTTCCCGAGCGCCACATCGAATTTGGCATTATGGAGCAGGGGGTCATTGGTTTTTCTGCCGGCCTTGCCACAACCGGTAAGATTCCTTTTGTGGTCGCCATCGCGCCTTTTGTAACCGCTCGGCCGTTTGAAATGTTTAGAAACGATCTCGGTTACATGCGCCAAAATGTCAAGGTCGTGGGACGCTGTGCCGGACTGACATACTCGGATCTGGGCGCGACCCATCAATCACTGGATGATATTGCCATTATCAGGACCATACCGGGTGTGACGGTCATCAACCCGGGAGATCCTGTCGATATTGTCAAGGCAGTCCATGCGGCCGCAGCGCATGTCGGACCGCTTTATATCAAGCTGGGCAGCCCCAAGATGCCTGTTCTTATGGACGAAAACTATTCCTTCCAAATCGGAAAGGGAGTTGTCATGCAGGCGGGAAGCGATGTGACCATCATCGGAACCGGCACGGTGCTGTCCAAGGCCGCCGACGCAACCCGCATACTCAAGGAAAAGGGTATTCATGCCCGACTGATCAATATGCATACAATAAAGCCGCTTGACCGCGAACTCGTTTTAAAGGCCGCTGCGGAGACGGGAAAAATCGTGACGGTTGAAGAGGGCTATCTTGCCGGGGGACTGGGAAGCTGTGTGGCCGAGCTGATCGCCACCGAGCACCCGGTACCCATGAAGATGATCGGCATAGACGATCAGTACTGCGATACGGGTCCTTACGAGGAGTTGCTCGCTCAGTATGGACTCCAGGGCGATCAGATCGCAGATACGATTGCGGAATTCTTAGGATAGTTAATGCACTTCCACAAAATCAGCTGACACCGGCGGGCAGGTGAAAAACTCCAGGTAACGGAAATCCTTATCAGACCGATTTACAGTTGTATGCTTTTCGCCCGCTGCAATGTGGCATACCGATCCGGATTTGAAGGGATACTCCTGGCCTTCAACAATTTCGATGGCTTCCCCGCTAATTGCAATAATTACGGATTCCCGTCTGACGTGATAGTGGTACGGCACCTGGTTGCCCGGTGGCAGCAGACCGAACATACCCCCCTATCATTGGCTCCGTGTTCCCGGGTCAATATCTCGGGTCGATAGATTTGCCCGGGCTCCGGATTCTCCATGTTGATGTAATCTTCGAATAGAAAAAACTTCATGGCTTTCCTTTCCGAGAACCCATCTCAAAAATGCGTCTAAGGGCCCAGGGCGGTGTTGCAAACCGATTCAAAATGCTCACATACTAACGTGTATGCTCCGCGTTTGAATCGATTTGCGCCTTGCCCTGAACCCGGATCCACATTTTTGAGATGGGTTCTAAAAATTTCGCGCCAAAGCGCTAAATTAGGTCGACCGGTTTGCCCCTTGAGCCTGTAAAAGAGATATCCGCCTGAATTTCGTTTGACAAGCCGTTGCCGGATATTATAAAAGGTTTAACAATTGTGTAAGATTTGCACAAATG
>JASFGZ010000420.1:0-4540 GCA_050123495.1 Desulfobacterales bacterium | reverse complement strand
AGAATGAACAAGTCATTGTTTCTCGAAATCGTTTTCTGAAAAAAATAAGGCGCAAAACTCTTAGCAAGCAACAAAGCAATCGACAATAGTCGTCCAAACTATCTGCTGTGCCGTTTAAACCATTTGACGATTTGAATACTCAACTACTTGACCATTTTAACTAAATCTTGGATCCTCTGACGAATTGTCTATTCAACTAATCAACTATTTAACTATACCCTCTGACATCTGACTTCTGTCATCTGCTATCTGACACCCGAAACCTGACACTTATTTGCAGATTGTTTGGGGCATGCAACACTAGCTGTTGTTGTTATGAAAGACAAGGGATTTTACGGTAACCGGAAATACCTGACCGGCCACCAGGGGTTCGCCGATATCGATCCAATCGCCCTCTTTCAGATTTAGCTCATCGAGTGACAGTAAATTCGTTTTCAAATCAGTTTCACGACGAATGACGCTGCCGACACTGCATGCAATATCCGTATCGAAGATCAAAATAATCGGTATTTTATTCTGAATTGAGCGGGTAAGCGCGCCTTCAATCGATCTGGCAAACAATTCCAGCTGGGGATAGGAAGCCATAACCGGGTCTTTGAAGTATAACGCGATAATATCTTCACCTTCTTCAAGGTCAAATCTTTGAAAGGACCCATTTATTTGCGATATAATATGTTCAACACTTAATTTTGATCTGTCGACATCCACCCGTATAACGGGAACATTCCTTATCGGAAACGTAATTTTATCATCCATAAAACCCGAAGAACCGGAAATTGATAATGAATAGGCGCCGGCGCCAATGACGGTTGCTCTGATTTTATTGTCCGGCTCTATGACCGCAGCGCTTAAGCTGGGTGTCAACGAATTAATTTGATCGGCCAGAATCTGCCCGATATCGTCATAATTGCCTACCTCCCCATACATCAACTCTGCGATACCCCCCGAAAATGAATATTCATCGATGCAGCTTGGAAACGTCAGACTATCGGTCATCATGAGCTGCCGGGCCAAAGCAGATTTTACCGGTCCCCTGATGACTTCAAATAATGCTTCCGCCAAGGTGCTGGCGATACTTTTGATATCTTCTTTGGAGATTTGATCCCCGACTTTATAATTCAGCCCCAGATGTTGCATCACCTTTAAAGCGGGTCCGTCAATCCGCCAAATTTTCCCTTCAGAACCGACACCCAGTACCCTCCCCCCGACAGATATACAACTTGTTGATAAGATCTCTCCATTTTTTATTAAAGCGATGTTTGAGGTTCCACCGCCAATGTCGCAGGATAATATCGTTTTATTATGATCTCTTGATCGGGCGGCTGCTCCGGAACCCATGGCTGCGATGACGCTCTCGAAATTGGGTCCTGCAGTGGCCGCCACAAATTTTCCGGCCTCATTGGATAGCGCTTCGGCTATTTGCTTTGCGTTCCGTTTTCGAGCGGACTCGCCAGTAATAATAACTGCACCGGTTTGTATATCCTCAGGATCAATTTTGGCCCGTTGATATTCTTCTTTAAAAAAATCCGTTAAGCCATCGATATCAATCGTATTATCATCTAATATAGGCGTATTGATGATTCGGCCCTCATAGACGATGTTTCTTTCCTCGATGTTAAAACGACGCGTATCCGAGTGCTCATCTTTAATCAAAACCAATTTGGAAAAAACGAGATGACTGGTCGAGCTTCCGACATCGACGCCAACTGAGAGTATTTCAATTCTGTTTATTTCTATCTCATTGTTCAAAAGTTCAGCCTTCAAAGTTCAGCGTTCAGAGCTCCAGGTTCAGAGGTTAATTAACCGAAGACAGAGATCGGAGGGCAGAGGACAGAAAATAGTCTGCCCTTTGTATTCTGTCATCTGTTTTCTGTGCTCTGTCCTCTGTCATCTGTTTCGGAACCCTCCCCCAGACCGGTTCGCACCCGTTTCCGCAAGCCTGCTGCTCCGCCCGGCTGCCAATTTTTGGGAGTGCGAATTTCTTCGTAATGGTGCAGCCTATCCATTTTCTTCAGCCTGGCAACAATTTGAGTCCAAGCGCAGGGATTGCCCTCGCCAACTTCACAATAGCCCCCTTGGGAGCCGCCGCAAGGGCCATTAAAAAGGCTTTTGGCACAGCGCGCTATCGGACAGATACCGCCGGTATGGATGAGTATACAGTCCCCACAGCCTTTGCATTTTTCGGTCCAGGATCCGGGCTTATCCGACGCTCCCAGAAAAGTTGTATTAAGGGCGGGAATCACGGGCAAGGGCTCAAATGCATCCGCCAGGGTTTGAACGCCGGCACCGCAGGCAAGCGATAACACAGCATCCGTTCCTGCAGGTATATTCTGATATTCGCGCACCAGGTCCCGTTCACACTGCCTGAGAATACAGCCGACCTCAAATTTCGGCGGCGTCCTCTGATAATGCCGTATCTGAGAGAGCTCGCAACGAAGCTGTTCAGCCTCTTTTTCACCGCCCGAAAGACATACGGTGACACAGCTGCCGCAGCCAAGAACAAGCACCTGCCTGTACTCTTGAATTGCAGCAACGATTTCTTCCAGCGGTTTTAAATCTCCGACAATCATTTTCCCCCGACTTTAATAAAAAATAAAAACATTTATTTTTTAAAAGTTGAAATACTCCCTTTAGGTTTTAGGCTTGCCCGTTACCGAATGAGGCCACATGGAGGCAGCATAAGTTTGCTGATGCTTCGGACAAAGGGCTTCCTGAGTTGAATTCAGCGTGCTTTCCACCTTTTGACGGTATGCCGGCGAATAAAGCGGTTCACCGCATACCCGACACTGAATGAGATCAAGGGTGATCACTTTGTCCCACTGCCCGACTAAAAGATGCTGAAACTCGATGGCTGCCTGGGGGCAGACGCGCCAGCATTGGCCGCAGCGGGCGCATTTGGTCATATTGTGGTTGAGCGTCCGTTTGGCCTCGTGATCATCAAAACTCAATGCCGCAGCAGGACAATTTTCCACGCAGGCCAAACAGCCGTTGCAGTTTTCATTTACCCGAAAATATGTCATAAATCGTCACCGTAATCTAAAAACACCCCCAAAAACGCCGTAGTGCAAAAAATCCGAATACCGCCTGATTTTATAAAATTGGCCGAAATCCGAAACAATTTTCAAAAAACATAAATTCAAATGTTCTAAACAGTTTTGAATTTCAAGCATTTGATATTCGAATTTGTTTCGAGTTTCGAAATTCGCATTTCGAATTTCCCCGTCTTAGCCATTGTAATTAAAAGGATTAACGCATGCATCCCTCACCTTTGTATTATGACAGCAAATTTTACAAGGAAAGGAGAGGGGGTTCAGCCGCCGCCGACCAGCAACATAATCTTAACCTGATCGCCTTCTTTCAGAGACCGCCGGGAATACTCCTCTCGCGGAACAAACCCTTCATCATTGATCATCACCTGGATCGCCATATCCAGTTCACCTGTCTGATCCAGCAGTATTTTACGCGCCTGCTGGCCATGCCGGCTCACGATGTGCGCGATAAGGTCCGCCACTGTCCCGTCGGCCATTTCCAATTCTGTTTTTCTGCCGATTAACTTGGATAGCGTCGGCAACCCCAGTGATTCGACTTGGACTTTCAATGCACACCTCCAAAAAAAAGTTTCGATTTAGGAGCGTCACGTTTTGGCGTGACTTGAGGACCAACCCTCCGGGCTTTGAGGACCGCCCCAAAGGGGCTTGAAGTTAGAAGCAATATATTTTACCTCAAGCGGAGCGATCCTCAAGTGAAACGCGCCTCTAACAACCGCACGGAGTGCGGGGACGATCCAATATCCCCCTGTGGGATTATCGCGGATAGCGGCGCGTCAGTTCAGCATAATTTACAGCCGCCTCCCGCATGCGATCACAACATAGCTTGCTGGTTTCCACATAGTCAACGGCCTTCACGTCACAGAAACGCACACATTGAGGATCTCCGTGACACAAGTCACATTTGAAAACACGGCCGCGCTTTGGATTCCATCCCATGGCACCGAAGGGACATGCCGAAACACACATCTTGCAGCCGATGCAAAGGTCATGGTTGATTCTAATGCTGTCCATCTCTTCGTCGCGATAAATGGCCTCTTTAGGGCAGACGGTCATGCAGGGCGCATCTCTGCAGTGCTGACAGCGCATCGGCATATAGAATCGTTCGTCGTCCCATTTGACGATATGAATACGCGCTAAAGAAGGATCGCTCACCCCATTATGCTTAACCGAACAAACCAGTTCACAGTTGCGGCAGCCGGTGCATTTTTGTGGATCAACAATCATTATTTTCTGAGCCATGGTCTATCCCCTAATTCTGGTCGAATGGCCACAAATCGCTGATATCGAGTCGTTCGAGAAGTTCCGGAGTCGGAATCCCCGACGCATCCCATTCATGCAGGCGGTAGTATTCATCCAGCATGGCTTCAAATCTATCGCGGTCGATGCGCTTACCCTGCGCCATCGGCAAGCCCAGCTTGGTCGGTTCGTCAAAATAGCGATCCGAAAGCATATCATCCGCACGGGTCATGCCTTCACGCAGATTAAAAAGC
>JASFGZ010000419.1:0-4586 GCA_050123495.1 Desulfobacterales bacterium | reverse complement strand
TCGGTCGTTGGTCGCAAAATGTATTACCGCGCTCCAAAAGATCGGTATCCAAAAATGTCATTTATTTATTTATAATAGCAACAGGGAGGGTATCCGGTTCTGGGAAAAGATCGGCTGGATCTGGAGAGAAGATATTGGTGTTGCCTCCAAAGAGATTGGTTTAGAAAAACTGCGTAATGCGGCTGGATAAAAACAACCAGAAGTGGTTTCAAAACCTCAGATCAGGTTCAAGGGCCCCCGCTTTATTGAGCGGGAGATGGGGTTTTGAGACCACTTCTAAGATGCCGGAGGCATCGCAAACTTATGGAAATGACGCGGCTGGAAAAATGGTTCGTAAATCGCAGTAAAAAGGTCCAGCGCAACATCGCCAGGGTTCGCCAACGCCTCCAGGCGCTGCCGTCTGCTGCGATTCAGGATGTATTGGAGTTGGGCTGCGGCATCGGCACTGTGGCTGCCTATCTGGCTGAAACCTATGAAATGAACGTATACGGCACGGATTATGACGCCGAACAGATTCAAATTGCCCGGAACATGCAACCGGAAAATGCGCACCTGCATTACCGCGTTGAAGATGCTGCAAATCTCTCATTTCAGGACGCCAGTTTCGACCTGGTTGTATCTCAAAACGTGTTTCATCACATTCCGGATTGGAAATCAGCGGCAAAAGAGGTTGCGAGAGTTTTGAGACCGGGCGGGTATTTGATATGGCTTGATCTTGCCTTCCCGAAATTAATCCGCAAACTATTCCAGCCCCTGGTGAAAAATCACAGCCTTTATTGCCTGGCTGACGTTAGACGCGCATTTCAAACGCACGGATTCGAACCGCTTTTCCAGGAAAGACTGATTCATGGACTATTTGTTCATCACCATCTGGTCTGGCAAAAAAAGTGAGGAAAAATGACCACAAACAGCAAAAAAGTAAATGTAGCCGTTGTCCAGGCAGCACCGGTTTTGTTCAACCGGCAAGCCACCATTGAAAAAGCCTGTGATCTAATCAACAGCGCTGCGGGCCAGGGGGCCCAGCTCGTTTTGTTTCCCGAAGCGTTTGTTCCGGCCTATCCGCGTGGATTGTCCTTTGGAACAGTGGTGGGGAGTCGTACGCCGGAAGGCCGAAAGATCTGGCAATCCTACTGGGAAAACACGGTGGAAGTCCCCGGTCCGACAACGGAGAAATTGGGCGATGCCGCCAGAAAAGCAAAAGTCTATTTAGCGATAGGTGTCATCGAACGCGACACGCTGCGCAGCACCGGTACACTGTATTGCACCCTGCTTTACTTTGGCCCGGACGGCGGGCTTCTGGGCAAACACCAGAAGCTTAAACCCACAGCGGCGGAACGTTTGATCTGGGGCGAAGGCGATGGAAGTACCCTGACGGTTGTTGAATCAGAAATCGGTAATATCGGCGGCTTGATTTGCTGGGAAAACTACATGCCGCTGGCCAGAATGGCCATATATAACAAAGGCGTCGAATTGTATCTGGCCCCAACAGCGGATGCACGCGATACCTGGCAATCGACATTGCGCCACATTGCCTGTGAGGGACGCTGTTTTGTGCTGGGATGTAATCAATATATGACCAAAGCAATGTATCCGGCTGATTTAAAAGAGCTAAAGGAATTAAGCGATCAACCTGAAGTGCTGTGCCGCGGCGGCAGTGCGATTATTTCTCCGCTGGGTGAAGTTTTGGCCGGCCCGTTATTTGATCAAGAAGACATCTTATTTGCCACCCTCGACCTGGGTGAGATTGCCCGCAGCAAATTTGATTTTGATGTCGTCGGGCATTATGCCCGGCCGGATGTGTTTCAATTGGTGGTCAATGAAAACCCGAGTCTGCCCGTTGTGAGCGCTGAGAACAAATGACGGAATCAGGATTGTTTATTAAAGGTTTTATCATCGGCTTCTCCATAGCGGCACCGGTCGGACCCATCGGTATTCTGTGTATCCAGCGAACCTTGGCTCGCGGCAATGTTCAGGGGTTCGTTACCGGATTGGGTGCGGCAACCGCCGATGCGATATACGGATTCATTGCCGCCTTTGGTTTAACTTTTATTTCCAATTTTCTGGTCGAGCAGTCCCTATGGTTTCGTCTTATCGGTGGACTCTTTTTATGTTATCTGGGCATCAAGGCATTTTTATCGAAGCCGCAGAACCAGGTCCTTTCTGAAACAAACCACAACACCCTTTCGTCTTATGGTACCACCTTTTTCCTTACCCTAACCAACCCGATGACGATCCTGTTTTTTGCCGGTGTATTCGCCGGTCTGGGAATGGTGAATGAATCCATCCAATATACATCTGCCGGACTGATGGTCATCGGTGTTTTTATGGGGTCCGGAACCTGGTGGCTGATTTTAAGCGGCGCTACAGGTATTTTCCGCAGTAAGATGAATGAAAGCAAACTGGCATGGGTCAATAAACTATCAGGCTTCGTCATCCTGGCTTTCGGGGCAGGAGCAGTTTTAAGCACCGTCCTCTGAGACGCATCTCCTGATGCTCAAGATGTTTCAAATGTCAGGTATCGGGTGTCAGCCAAAAAGTTCATGAGTCATAGGCTTGAAGCTGGGATGCCAGGAGGCTTGAAAGCTTATGTTTTCAATGTGTTTCGCCCCCATGCCTTCCTGTCAATCAGCTTTTTGGCTTTCAGGCTTTCCAGCTTCCCAGCATCCCAGCTTACTATACTAATAGCCTGTTTTTGAACTACTTAACCTCTGAAACTCGAACCCTGAAGCTTGAACCTTGTAATCAAATGAAGAATATCGATGCCATCAGAATCTTTCATCAGTGCTTTTTTTAAAGATACCGAAAAATTTTAGATGAAAAACGCCATCTGGATTTTGAAGCTGAAATCGGCGCGCCGGGGATGGCCTGCATGTTGAAAAATCTTTGAAAATACAATCAATATAGAAAAGCTGATCTTTGTGAAGCGTTGATTTAGAAAGGCTAGGCCGAAAAAATGACTAGATAATGACTTGACACCGCCAAAAGGATATGATTGAGATACGGCAGTTGTCCAATTTTTAATCCTGGATTTTGCACGCAAGGCAGAAACATGGCCGCTTGGATCTGGATATTCATTATATTGGCCGGGGGCCTGTTTGGCCTGAAAATCGTATATATCCTGAGTACTGTCCTGGTTTTGCCGATTACCCAGGGCGCACTTTATGTTTCAACTTCTCGTATAAAAATCGCCGCATTTATTGATGCGGTGCCCATGAAAGCTGACCACATGCTGGTCGATTTAGGGTGCGGCGACGGACGCGTACTTCGAGAAGCGTGGAAGCGGTATGGGATTCGAACCATCGGCTATGAAATCAACCCGCTTGCCTACCTAAAAGCTCGATTGTTTTCTCTCGGGTGCAGCAAAATTAAAATTAAGCGTCAAAATTTCTGGGAAGCAGACCTGTCGGGAGCAGATGTGGTTTTTTGTTATCTTTATCCGGATGTGATGAAAAAACTGGCTGCTAAACTTGGATCTGGACTTAAGCCGGGGGCGATCGTCGTCTCCAGCAATTTTCCACTGCCCGGGTATATCCCCGATAGGGTCCTGCGCCCTGAAAGCAGCCTGCATAATGATCCCATGTACGTGTATCAAATAGGCTCCGAAAATTCAGGACCCAAAAATCCAAGAGGAAACAGATGAATCAAGAAATTTTATTTAAAATGAAAAAGGGGGTGTATTATCCAGGAAATCATTTAGGAAGAAGAAAAGATTTGGAAGATCTTGTCACAAAAGGGTTCCTTGAGCGTATGGAAGGATCTTTTTTTTGCGGACCGGATAATCAACCGTCTTATTGTTTAACAGACGAGGGCTGCCGCAAAAAACACAAAAATACCGTCTAACCTACAACCCCGTCTTGAAGTTTTGACCATGAAATTCTAAGATAATAACCATCGTTTGCCAATTCAGGCAGAAGATTACCATCAACGATATTTGAAATAACAGGGGGCATCAGGTGCGCAGCAAAAATCCTGATATGGATCGACTGGAATCTATTATTACCGATTTGATTGACGGACTGCGTCCTTTAGAATTCGGTTCGCCCATCACCCACGTTTATAATCCGCTTGAATACGCGCGCGAACCTTATCGACAATACCACGCAAAATATGCGTCTGGGCCCAAGGATGTCGTATTCCTGGGGATGAATCCGGGGCCATGGGGCATGGCCCAAACAGGTATTCCTTTTGGCGAAATCAATGCAGTCAGGGACTGGATGAAAATTAACGCCCCGGTCGGCACGCCCGCCGATATGCATCCCAAAAGACCGGTTTTAGGATTCGCATGCACCAAAAGAGAGGTCAGCGGAAAGCGACTCTGGGGATGGGCAAAAAAAACGTTTCAAACGCCCAAACGATTTTTCAGACACTTCTTTGTTGCCAACTATTGCCCCCTGCTTTTCATTGAAAACAGTGGCCGCAACCGCACACCGGATCAAATCCGCGCAGCGGAGCGCGGCCCGCTGCAGGAGGTATGCGATCAGGCGCTTCGAAAGACGATCGAACACATAAAACCACGCTATGTGGTCGGCATCGGCAAGTTCGCAGAAAAAAGGGCCCGGGTGGCCTTAGGTGATCAAGCAGTGAAA
>JASFGZ010000418.1:0-4593 GCA_050123495.1 Desulfobacterales bacterium | reverse complement strand
GTGATGGATTAATCTATTTTATCTGTGAACATCTGTGTTGATCTGTGTCCCAAATTTTCACTTCGCAGCATCCTACCCTTCAGGTCATGGCGCCTCCCAGCGCCTTTCCTTGATACCAAGAGGATTTCAAAAATAGGACATAGCGTATCACAGATCTGGATCAGTTTGAAAGGGATTGGATGCGTTTTAGCACAGGGGGATGAGAATAATTTAAAAACACATAAAACGGATGGGGGGTTAGATTCGATAAATTGTGAACCGAAAGCTTTTTTAATGCATCCACCATCGAAACGGGATCCCGGGTGGTTTCAGCGGCAAATTGATCGGCGACGGTCTCGTTTTTGCGGGATAATATCTGCATCAGGATTCCGACAAAGAAATCAAGCGGCGCGTATAACATGGCAAAAAAGATCATGCCGGCATAGACAGACTGCTGCGGCATATAAAAGGCGTCAAAAAGGCCCTGATAGGTGATGAACTGCGACAATAGAAACAGCATCAGACCGGTTTGCAGAATACCGAGAATGAGAGATTGGCGAATGTGCTTTTTTTTGTAATGTCCCATCTCATGGGCCAGTACGGCGACCAATTCATTGACCGAGTGCTGCTTGATCAGGGTATCAAACAATACAATTCGTTTGTGTTTGCCGAAACCGGTAAAAAAGGCATTAGATTTTGTGGATCGGCGGGAGCCGTCCATCTGATAGACATTCTCCAGAGGAAAATCGATGGAATTCGCGTAGGATAAAATCGCCGCTTTGAGTTCGCCCTCTTCCAAAGGCGTAAACTTGTTAAAAAGAGGCATGATCCATGTGGGGGCGATAAATTGAACCACCAGCATATACAGCGTCACCCCGATCCAGCAATACCACCATGCATTGGGCCCGGCGTATTGAAAAAATGCCAGAACGGCTGCCAGCAGCGGTGTGCCCAGCAAAAGCGCCAACATCAAACCTTTTAACAAATCCATCACGTAAGTCTGCACGGTCGTTTTGTTGAAACCGAAACGTTCTTCAATGACAAACGTTGCATACACGCTAAACGGCAGCGACAAAGCCGCTTTTAGCAGCATCAAAATGCCCATATATATCAGCCCGCTTAGAACCGGTCCCAGCTCAAAACCACGCACCCAACCATCCAGTAAAGGAAATCCTCCGGCAAACCAGAATACAAGAATCAAGCAGAGGTTAAATGCGGATGTGATCCAGCCAAATTGGGTATTGACCTTCAGGTATTGCTGGGATTTACGATACCGCTCCGGGTCGTAAACGCCCTTAAATGCCCGGGGCAGTTCGCTTCTGAGGTGCTTGAGGTTGAGCCCGTCGGCCGCGAGATTCAAAATGAAATCAACACCGATGGTACAGAGAATGATGATGGCAATAAAGTTCATTGGCAGTCCTTAGAAGTGGTTTCAAAACCCCATCTCCCCGCTTAATCAAGCGGGGCCATTGAGGCACACATTAATTTGTTAAAATCAAGACGTGTAATCCCGCGTTCAAGCGGGAAACCTGATCTGAGGCCTTGAAACCACTTCAAGAGCAGAATTGGACAGGTGTTAAATGCTGCAGCCGATTAATGATTTGAGGGACGGCGATTGACATTATTTTGCAGCATTAAATTTGCAAGGGCATTGAACGGTTGAGCGCCAACCAGTGTTTGCCCGTTCATTAAAAAAGTGGGTACGGCTGTCACCTTAGATTCGTAGGCGCGGGCCCAATCGGTGTCAACGTCTTCTTTAAAGGTTCGGGCTGCAAGCATATCGTGAGCCTCCCTGGCGTCAAGGCCGGTTGAAACAGCAATATCAGCTAAAATATTGGGGTCCGCAATATTGCGCCCGTCTGCGAAATAGGCCCTGAAAACGGCATCATGAAATGCATCGCCTTTTCCCTGCTGTTCCGCCCATTTGCCCAGTTCCTGGGCCGGACGGCTATTGTAAGTCATTTTGCGATCCCCGAACGGCAACCCCAGATCACGAGCGACCTGCATTAAATGAGCAAGCATTTGCGGGATGTCGATATTGCGCCCCGCAAACAGGTCTTGCAGTGAACGGCCTTCCGCTGGAGTATCCGGATGCAGGGGAAAAGCGATCCATTTAATTTCGATTTCGAATTCGTTACGTAATCGTTCAACACGCCCGGTGATGAAATAGCACCAGGGTCAGATATAATCCGAGAATATCTCCAACACGGGGGTTTTTGACATGTTGCACCGTATCCTTACAAAAATGGGTGGTCCCAAAAGAACCACCCAGCATAACGAGGAGATCGAAGGAGGTTCACAAACAACTACCTCGTTTTAAACATAAGTTTCTGTTCAGATCTGTCAAGATTGGCTGGCAAAGTTCGAAACTATTTTTCTTCAGAAAAAAGGCGGCCCATGGGGAATGGGCCACCTTGGATAGAGGAAAGTGTTAAGGGTTAAGTTGAAAAGTTAACCAATTAACAACTTCGCAGCTTAGGCTGCATGGCGTATAATACAATACCACAGTGTACCATGTCAAGCTATAATTGAATCCGGTCAGGCGCCACCTCATCTCTTTTTTGCAGCCCGCTGGAACGCTACACCGTATCCGCTTCGGTTGGACCAGATTACCCTTGCATCACGCTTGATGACATTGCCTTTTTTTCTATTGAGAATCGCCAGCCTGAACCGCTGGCCGACATCGAGGCCATCGTTTTGACTGGTTTTAAGAAAGACGCCTCCCAGGCTTATGTTGCTTACTTCTCCCGGAAAGATTTGCTTTTGAACCGCATATTTTATATCCAGGGAACATGGCTTGCGCGGATGTTTGCGGGACTCTATGCCTCTTTCTATAGGTCTGTCTAACGGATCAGCTTCCAGGAAACGAACGCCATAACCATAGTAAAAAGAGGAGCGTTTCAGCGGCTTGCGCCATTTTATCAAGGCATGATAGCGCTCGTAAACATCTGGATCCGGCGAATACGGAGAGTTGGGGATTCCGACATAAATATCGGTTCCAGGGGCAAGAAAGTGGTCGGTTTCAAAATACAACCCGAAATCGCTGTAATTATACATTCGGGCACCCTGAAGGATACCGAACTTGGCATCCTCGAGTACGATCGGTGCCTGGTAATCAAATCGGGTATTGTCTCTTTTTTCAGGATTTGAGCTCATTTGATCACCCCTGGACGATAATTTACCATCTGGAGATGACAAAAAGCAAGTATTTATAGCAACTAATTTACGGATTCCTTATATTTATCAAGGAGGTCCAGGATCGCTTCTTCAAGGAGATCGTTTTGGCGTTTTTCCAACTGTGCTGCTAAAATCCTGATCTCCTTGATAAGATCCGCATCCAAGGTGGTATTATACATCTTTCTTTTAGCCATATTGAATCTTTTCACTCATTTTAAACGGTTATCAGTTTCCTGCCACTTCGTTGAGGGTATGGGATACCGGTCGGGGCCGAATTACGGTTCACACCGATAGGCAACACCGGCCGATCCGATCCGATAATCATAAACCCAGACGATATGAGTTGCCCCCAGGTTGGCAGCCCGTTGCAGAATCTCATCCTGGTGTTCCGGGGGGCGATAATTATCCAAAACCCTGCCCGGATCTGCGGTTACAGAGAGCGTTGCAATGTGCTCACAGTCCTGCACCATGGATTCTTCGGCAACTTTTACAGCCGGCAGGGTTTGCATACAGGCTGCGATTCCGAATGCACCGATCAGCCAAAACAGTTTTTTCATAAAAACAGATGCTTCCCGTTCATTTTCAATAAAAAAGATTAAAAGCCTTTGTACGCTTTACGTCATCCTGATTTGTTAATTATTGTAATATAAATAAGAGCTTATGTCAAAATTTTGATGGATTCCAAACAGAAAAATTACAGATATTATAAATAATAATAAATAGTTAAATAGATATGAACACAGACGTCAGTTCTTCATATTTTGGGGCGCAGAATTGAGTTGGTTTCGGGTTTCAGGCAAATAGCGCGTAGCTTGAAAGCTGGGAGGCCAGGAGGCCAGAAAGCCTGAAAGCTTTCGCGCTTTAGCGCTTTCCAGCCTTATAGCTTCCTAGCCGACCCCGTGACCAGCGGCCAGTAGCAAGATTGCGACTTTTGGAACATGTTTACGGGATGTGCTGTTGGGAAGGAAAAAAATATATGTTAAACTTTAAGTTTATATCTTAACTTATTTGAATCGTTTAATAAACTCACTAATTGCTTTGTGCACTATAGGGGAGCCTTCACCCAGCAAAATCCCGTGGCGATCAAAATTAAAAAGCAGGTATTCTTTTTCCGAAGATCCGATAAGCTCAAAAATTTCTCTGGATCCTTTCGGGTCCACCACGGGATCTCCCCGGGATTGAACTACAAGAGACGGGACATTTAAATCCGCTAATCTGGGTTCTAGATCATCCATGAGCCGATCGACTTCGACCACGCCGGAAATCGGATTGCGCAAATAGTTGATATGAGGATTTTCGGGCTTATTTTCAACAAATTCTTTTTTGGCGCCAACCTGCCGTGCGCGCTCCATAAAACGATTCCACATGTCCACCGCCGGTGCAAATCGTGAAGAAAAATCTTTGAGTCGCATGGGTGCGGCTACGGCAAAAACAGCG
>JASFGZ010000417.1:0-4613 GCA_050123495.1 Desulfobacterales bacterium | reverse complement strand
TGATTATTCGGTTTGGATGTCTTGCTGTTTTCTTTTACCATGTTTTGCCCCCCTCCGGTTTATGGGTAAAAAGAGATTCCGGAAGCTAAAAAATATTTTACCACAAAAAACAAAAAAATCACTTTTAGATCCAAAGAATCACACCAGGGACTTGCCATATTTTTTCTGCTGGGTTTTCATTATCTTTACTTCCCGATCGCCCGGGATAACAATATCAGGATCCAGGGTAAAATCCAATTTGCGGTTTCTGCCTCTGTAACGCACTCGGTTGAGAATGACCTTCATCGTCTCCCGCCGGGCCAGATGCTTGTCGTCCGACCGAATGACGTACCATGGCGATTTTTTGGTATGTGTCTTTTTTAAGAGCATAAATTTTTTTTCGGTAAATTCGTCCCACAAATCCTGGGCCTGCAAATCGACTTCCGAAAGTTTCCATTGCCTTAAGGGATCGTTCTTTCGTCTGTCAAAGCGCCGGGCCTGTTCTTCTTTGCTTACCGAAAAATAGAGTTTAAGCAGGATCGTCCGGCCTTCATCTTCGATGAAATTTTGTTCGTAGGTATTCACTTTTTTCATAAAACGTTTATATTGCTTCTGGGTGCAAAATCCCATCACCGGCTCCACCAGTGCACGGTTGTACCAGCTGCGGTCAAACAAAACAATTTCTCCGGCATAAGGAAAATGTTCGATATAGCGTTTGATGTGCAGTTCGGTTTTCTGGTATTCACTGGGTTTTCCCAGGGCCACCACATGATATCGTTTTTCATTCATATAGCGCGTTACCCGGCGGATGGTCCCGCCTTTGCCGGAGGCATCCCGGCCATCGAAAAGGATCACCATTTTTTTTCCGGTCCGCTCCAGATGGCGATGCATTTTGATAAGTTCCGCCTGGTAGGGTTTTAACTCCTCGGCATTGTAAAATTTCTCCAATACGGCTTCAACAATTTCTTCTTTATCTTTTTTTTTGAGAACTTTCAGGATCTTTCGAATACGTTTGTCTGTTGCGACACATGTGACTTCCGATTCGACTTTGTTGAGTGTATCTCTGATTTGTGCCTTCGTGCCCGGCACCCGCTCATCCGTATCTATTTTCCTGTTTTCTAATGAATCAGTGGTTTTCATAACAACACTGAATTTTTCCTCTTCATAATTTTTTCTTGAATCTAAATAGAGCGATTATCGAGGTTGTCGCTCGTAAGATCCCGTCGCAGCGGGGAGCTACAAGGCAGATGTTGTTCCGCTATTTTAAATTTGAAACGCTCAATTTAGGTTTAAATTGAGTGCTGCATAGCGCTGCGATCAATTTAATTTTTTTCCGACTCGAAACATTTTTGTATAAATACTCGGCAGTTTTTTTTCTTTCAGATCGTTGACGACATCTTCAACCGCATAGGCGATTCGAAAATGCTCCACGGCTATTTCATCTGCATAAACCTTAAGAATTGCAAAAGAAGTCCGGGGATCTCCATCAAACATGCGCCCGACGCTGCCGGGATTAATGAAATGCACCCCATTGACGATTTTGTAGTATGGCACGTGCGAATGGCCCATGATCTGAACCTGATAGGGTGCGTCCTTGGCGAGCTGCTGGAAGCGGCTTTCGGGGGCGGAAGGAAACAACTCTTCATCCGGATCTTCAAGGGTGCCATGAAATACGCCAATACGGAAACGGCCTACGCTAAAATCCGTTTTTTTAGGTAAGGATTTCAGGTAGGCAATATTCTCAGCACGTAAATTTTCAGATGTCCAAAAGTACATCACCCGTTTTTCTTCTTTTTTTGGTTTTTTTAATTTCTTGCCGTTAAGAATTCTTAAAATTTTCCGATCCGTATTCCCCAATATGCAGATGGTTCTCTTGCGCTTGCGAAACCAATGAATTGTTTCATTGGGAAAGGTACTGTAAACGGTGAAGTCTCCTGTGTTAATGATCCGATCGAAACGGTCCGGCTTGATAAACTGAGCGATCGCTTTTAAGGCCGGATAATTTGCGTGTATGTCCCCCAGTAATAGTATTTTCTTCATTCAGGAGCGCGTCTTCTTGAGCATTTTCGAAAATGACTGAATTTCCTGAGTTATTTTTTGATATTTTTTCTTCTTGGGTTTTTTGCCGACATTTTTCAAGGTGGCACTCAATGCATCGGCCTTTTCGATAATATTTTCCGCAGCTTTTTTGGAAAGATCGCCCGGATTTTTATTTAGCGCACCAATATGGGTCTTTAGCGTTTTGGCTCTTTTTTTAAAATCAATATAAAGCTCCAGATACTTCTTTTTGTCCAGCGGCTTTAATTTTTCATTGGCTTGCCTTAAGCGTTTTTTGAGCACCGCAATCCTTTTGTTTAAATCCGGATCGACCGCCTGAGTTTTCCCTTTTCGGACGGAAACCGCCTTTGGAGCTGATTTCACAGGTTTCTTCCCAAAAGATTCCGCCACAGCAGCCTTGATTAATTTTGCATAACTCGGGCCGATGGTTTTTACCTGGGCCAGTTTTTCCAGCGACATTTGATGAAGCTGCCTGATGGTCGTGATCCCCGAACTATTAAGCATTTTCATGCGTAAAGCACCGATATATTTCACCTGGGTAAGATCGTCCTTTTTCATGATGTTCTCCTTTTGTAATGGCCAAATCCATTAACCGGTTTTAAAGCCGTTCAAACATGGCGCCCCCAATTTTGCTGAAAATAGTTAGATATCGAAAATGTGGTACTTAACCGTCGATCGGATTGCCGATCGATTTAGGCCCGGCGCCCTCTGGTCAAATTACAAAATTGATGAAATCCGAATCGGCATCTGGTTCCAGACATATCGTCGCTATGGGAGATGATGGATTGAAATGGGAGCAGAAGTTGTCGCCGGACATATTCCTCCGCTGTTGAGCACTGTCTTAGGCTTTTGATTTCATTTTGATGGGCCATAAGCGCCTCGGGAGGGAAGGTGTTTGCGAATCGAATAATCTTTTATAGCGACAGCCGTCGAAAATTGTCAAGCTGAAATGATAATGCGAATTGGTATAAAATCAAAAATATTAGAGGATGTGCTATCGAAAACCCTGGAATAGAAATAACAAAAAACCGGCTTCTGGGCATTAGATCTTGTTCGAGGTCAAATTTAAAACCAAAGTCGTTTCAAAACGCTTAGGTCTGGATCCGGACCCCGCCAAATATAGGCCGGATTTCCCTTCTTGCTTTTGTTAAATAAGGTGTTCAACCCCCGCTTAAAACGGGATTTCACGTCTGAATTTAATACATTAAGGTGTTCAAACGGCGCGTGGGTTCGAAATAACGGAGCGACCAATTGGTGGCTGGAAGCCACTCCCAGAAATTCAAGGCAATTGCAACAATAAACCACACCAGCAGATTTTTAATAGCAGTGGGAGCGGCTTCAAGCCGCATTTACATTTCGACCCCTCGCAACACAACCCTGGGCCAAATATCCATGATGAGTGTCTTGAAACGAGTTTTATTCTTCGGGCAGTCTGACCACCAGCACCGGTATCTTCGATCGTCGCACGACCCGTCTGGCGGTGCTGCCGATCATAACATCTTCCAGCGTTCCATGCCCGTGGGTTCCCATTACAATCAGATCGCAATTGCGATCTTTTGAATGTTTTATAATCTTTTCAACCGGATTCCCTCGTTCGACAATAATATCATCCGTAATGAAGCCCTCACCTTCCTGTCCTTCCTTTACCGTCTCACTGAAATGGTGCAGGGCTTCTTTGACGGCGAAATGTTCTCTTTTTTTCCCGATCAGGGCTTCTTTTACTTCTTCAAAATGCTGCGCTTTGATTTCCGCCCATCGTTCGGCGCTGATATATCCGATAACATTCTTGTCTATAAGCTCGGGAACTTCGGGCAGGACATGAATAATGGTGATGGCCGCATGATAAAGATCGGCCAGGCTCACCGCGTATGCAAATGCAAAGCGGGCATTTTCAGAAAGATCGGTGGCATACAGTATTTTTTTAACGTCAACTTTGGGAAGTATCATTTTCTGCCTCTTGTTGGATTAAAATATTGTTTTTAGCTGGCCGGCGCTTTTTTAAACATACCTTTTAAGGACTTAAACCAGATACCGCTCAAAATCCAGGAATACGCATAAGTGCCGAATAAGATCAGCACAAATGCTTTGATGATATCCCATGCGCTGCCGTTTAATGAAAAACCGGGGACATAACCAAACAAAAACGGCCCCAGATACAGAAATTTGGCGAATTTAAAAGAGGTAAAGGCCGTTTTCCACATATTGGCCTTGGCGATGGTGGCCCCTGCAAAGGCCGCAATACACACCGGCGGTGTTATATTGGAATCCTGTGACAGCCAGTAAACGATCATATGGGCTGCGATTTCATTGACCCCCAGGTGGACCAGGGCTGGCACGGCCACCACAGCGGTAATCAGATAGGCGGCCGTGACCGGGACCCCCATCCCCAGCACCAGAGAAGCCAAGGCAATAAACAAAATCGTTAAAACCAGAGAGCCACCGGCCAGTTCGATCACTATATCGGCAAAGGTAAGCACCAGTCCGCTGTAAGTGAGCACACCGATAATAATGCCGATGACCCCCACGGTGGCCCCGATCTTGAGGCTGTTTTCAGCACCGGACCGGGAGGCTTCCAC
>JASFGZ010000416.1:0-4619 GCA_050123495.1 Desulfobacterales bacterium | reverse complement strand
GATGGGTTCTATACTATCGGATCAATTTGATGTCATCGCGTTCAAGCAGACGATGCATTTTGCCTGCAAAGCGCTTCTCAAAAAAATCTTCCAACGAGCGGCTGAGGGCAGCGATTTTATCGATGTTAATTCCGGTCTCAATTCCCATCTGTCCCAGCATAAAGGCCAGATCTTCCGTTGAAATATTGCCGGTCGCGCCTTTAATGAACGGACAGCCTCCCATGCCACCGAGGGTGGTGTCAAAATGGGTGATGCCGACCTGCAGGGCGGCCAGGGCGTTGGCCAGCCCCTTGCCCTCCGTGTCGTGTAAATGCAGATAAACAGGCTTTTTATCGGCTGCGCTGATGATCGGGCTGCATATTTCCTGAATGGAAAATGGGTCGGCCATGCCGGTGGTGTCCGCCAGTTCGATTTCATCAATGCCCAGATCGAGCTGTTCTTTTGCCAGGTGCATGACATCGGCCGGGTCGATACGGCCTTCAAACCGACACCCAAAGACGCATTGAAGACCCCCGCGGATGGTTAAACCGTGTTTCTTTCCGATCGCCACCATTTCAGAAAATTGTTTACGGGCTGCATCCAATGACATGCCGGCATTGCGTTGACTGTGGGTGTTACTGACGGATATCGAAGCGGTCACATGAGACACACCTGCTCTGGCAGCTCTTGCCATTCCCTGCGGATTTAATACCAGTGCGCTGTAGACCACGTCATTTTGTCGGATTAATCCCGCACACAGGTTTTCAGCATCTGCCATTTGAGGAACTATTTTTGGATTTACAAACGAGGTGACCTGTACCCGTTTAATACCGGCCCGGATCATCGCGTTGATGATTTCAAGCTTTTTTGCTGTTGGAACGATCCTGCCTTCACGCTGCAAACCGTCACGCAGGCCCTGTTCCTCGATGACCACGGATTTTGGATAGTCGGGCATCATTTCATAGTTCACAGCTCATAGCTGAAAGCTCAGAGCCATCCATAAATTACACAAAAAATTATCCGCAGATTACACAGATTACACAGATTAGATACACAAAAAAAGCTCAAAGCTGAAGGCTCAAGGGGCCTGCAGATCAAATACTACCCGCAAACTTGTCCGCCAATTTTTTTGGAGGATTCCACAGATTTTTGGCTGGAAAAATCCATAAAAAGACAAAGCTCAAGACTGAAGACTCAATGCGATCCACGTTTCGAAACTTTGAGCTTTCAGCTTTGAGCCATAAAAGCTTACCAGCTTTTACAGTGACCGGATTTCCTGCCGCATAAACACGCTATAAGAAATGGCAAAACAAATGACTGTTATAGCGATGATGGAAATAATATAAGGGATAACAATAAGGATACTTTGGCTTAAAGGCAACGGACCTGAAAATCGGGCCATCGATAAGTTTTCCATGGGGCCCACGGAAACGATTGAGCCGGCAGATTTGCGCATGGGATCAATTATTGTGGTTGTGGCATCGTTGTATAGTTGCATGGGCGAAGTGAGAGCGAAAGCTTTCACGATCCTCGCCCGATTCATAATGACGTCGGTACTTGCATCCGGGGTATCAGGGGTTAATGCATCTGATAAAATATGGATGCCATAAGGAACACAAATTAAAAAAAATATCCATACCGCTAAAGCGGCCAGCGCCGAGGTGGCCGTACTGCGAAACAAAATGGAAAACAAAATGGCCACTCCCAGCCAGAAAGAAATATAGACAATACTGATAATCAAATAGATTAAGATTCTCCACAGTTCTTCTATACCGGGGACGATCCCCAATGTCAGCAACCCCAAACCTGTGATCACCATTACGATGGAAACCATCATAACGCTTATCATTACAACACCTGCAAGAAACTTTCCGTTAATCACCACATCTCGATATATGGGCTGAGACAGCAGCTTGCTCAGGGTGCCTTCATTTCTTTCTCTATTGATGGTATCAAAACCCAGAACCAATCCGACCAGCGGGCCTAAAAATGCCACGAACTGCGCCAGAGAAAATAAAACACCTGTGCGGGTGAAGAGCATAAGGAAAATAAACTGAGGCTTGGCAACGCCTTCGAGTTCCTGCCTTATATTCAGTCCCACCCGATAGGCGGTGATCAGGCTGACCATGGCAATTAATGCAAATAATATGGTAAAGCGGTAACTGCTAAAATGATCGGCTAGCTCCTTTTTGATAATGGTTTTTAACCCTTGTAGCATTACACCTCCTGGAAATACTTCATGTAAATTTCCTCTAATGAAAATTTCTCTGTTCCAACGCCAAATTTCTCCTCCGCTAACTGCTCCATGGAGCCTTGAGCCACCATACGGCCTTTGATCATAATACCGATGCGATCACAGATCTTCTGGACTTGATGCAGCATATGACTGGAGAGCAAGATGGTCATTTTTTTATCCTTGCACATGCTCTGGATGAGTTCGATCATGCGGTTGGTGGCGTCCGGGTCCAGACCCAGGGTGGGCTCGTCCAAAAAAGCCACTTTTGAATCCTTGATGAGGAGTTCGGCAAGACCCAGGCGCTGGCGCATGCCGCGTGAGTAAGCGCCGATTTTCTTTTGCATCTCTTGCTCGAGCCCCACCAATTGGAGCGCCGTGGTGATACGCTCAGCGACGATGCCGGCTGGCACCGCATTTAACTCCCCGACAAATTGCAGCATCTGTCGGGCATTTAAGTCACCGTAAAATCCCATGTTTTCCTGGAGATAGCCGATCATCGATTTGACCTTGATCGGTTCTCGGGTAGGATCAATACCCAGCACCCGGGCTGTTCCGCTGGATGGCTCGGTCAGGCCCAGCAACATGAGAAGGGTGGTCGTTTTGCCGGCGCCGTTTGGGCCTAAAAATCCGAAAATTTCGCCCTCGTTGACGCCAAACGTCAGATTTTCAACCGCCGTCTCGCCGTGGTAAATCTTTGTCAGCCCACGGGTTTCAATAATTGCGTCTGTGCTCATTTTAACGCCTTCCCAGCCAGCGAAATAATCCGAACAGGCCACCGATGACCACAACGATGATGCCGATACCAATCCAGCCCCACGCTGCCGAGGCTTTAACCGTGGTCCGAAACTCAATGGCTTTGGATATTTTTTCGCCTTCCACATTCACCGCTACCGAGTAGTCACCGACCAGGGCATCTTCATAGGGTGTAATAATGACCTCAACCTGTTTGAGATCACCGGGCTCTATCGCGTCGATTTTTTCCGGTTTAAACTCGACCTTCCAGTTTTCCGGCTTAAAGGTCATAAACTTAATTTCGCTGTTTTTGGCCGAGCCGGTATTTCTGACATAAAAGGACATATTGGCAGGTCTTCCCTGCCTGGCATCCAGGGACAAAAGCCCCGTAGGTGTTCCCACCTCAAGATCGTAAGTACCGGTCAGTACAACCATCAGCTTGGCTTCAGCATTGGCATCGCCGGAGCTGACCCGCACATTGATGGGAAATTCGCCGGCCTGTGCACCCATAGACGGCTTAACCTCTACCGCCACGGTGGTGCTTTGTTTGGATTTAATTCGCAGGCTGGTTATATACTTGGTCTCATAGGCCGGCTTAAAATTGATATCCCAGCCCTGGGGACCCTGGGCTGCTAGATCAAATACCGCATCTTCATCCAGTTTGCTGTCGACTTCCAGGGAAAATTCAAATGTCGCATCCGATGGCCCCCGGATGACCGGGTAGGAGGTCGTCAGCTTAACACCTTTGGGCTCTTTTGATTTTCCTTCGTCGGCCGTGATTTTAATTGTGACCGTCTTGGACATTCTGAATTTACCATCCACGGTTCTGGCATTTACACGAAATTGATATTCGCCGGGCTTTACACCTTCTTCCGGGTCGGCTTCAAACGTGAGGGTTTTATCGTCTCCGGAAGGAACATGAACGCCAGTTACCGTATATCGATAGGTCTTTATTTTGGCTTGCCAGCCCTTGGGCATTTCGGCAATCCAGACCTCAACGTCTTCATCTCTGCGTCCTTTGTTATGGAAAATAATATCCATGCTGACGTCTTCATCTTTGGAGATCTCCACTCCCGGGTATTCTGCCGCCATAACGATTTCTCGTTCGGGCTTTTTTTCATCTTCAGCCGTGGCAAAAGCTGAAGCCGATATGATCATCAATCCCAAAACTACCAGAAAAATGATCAAAAAATTTTGATTCCATTTTCCGCTTTTCATTTACATTCCTCCTGCATATTTTAATCCGTAACGCGCTGACCTGTTGTCCGAATATCGCAGCAACAATAGCCACGTCTTCTAACCTGAGTGCAAAGAAATGTCAACGCTCCTTTTAAATAGTTGGGTGTTTTCCAACCGGGTGCTGTGCACGCGCATCCACGGTTACAGCGTGTTACTTGCACCGACTTGAGGCACTGCCGTGCCCTTGTTTTTTCCCGCCTATGGCGCTAAAATCCAGGCCATCCACTCTGCGGGTGGTCGGTGACGCAATGCCATGAACTGTATCTGGATGGAAAGAAAAAGGAGGCTTGATTTTGATGGTGGCCCGACCATATTCAGATCCCAACACGCCTCCTCATATTCTTTTTATATTCTCTCTGAATATCAAAAGTTAACCTGTTGAAACGAGTCGGTTTATTATATGGTTTCAGTTAATTATAAAAAGATCTTCATA
>JASFGZ010000415.1:0-4624 GCA_050123495.1 Desulfobacterales bacterium | reverse complement strand
AAACAAAATGAGAAGAATACTTCGAATCGTATTTATTATACTTTTTACGGTGATGTCGGCCGGTTCTTTGTGTATACTTAAAGCAGATGCCGAGGAAGGCACGTGTGTTCTTGAGGCATCGAGTCAAGATGTCTTCGTTGTTGTATGGGATCAATACGACGACGGGAGTAAAGGCCCTAAGATCTGGCAGGGGCGGATTAATCAGGGAAAATCCGCAAAGATCACGGCGCCGCACGCCCGCATTCGCTATAGTTATAATGACCAACCAGACGAAGATCAGCCCCTGAGCGGTGATGTTGACCGCTCCTGCAGTGGCGGAGAAACAATTTTAGTCCCTTAATTCGTTCACCCGGATTTATTCTGAAAATGTCGTCTTTTCACCGGAGCGCTCCGGTGAGGGCGCGGTTAACGCTTCAATCTGCCCCAAATAGATACGGGCCTCCCGGGCAATTTGCGCTTCACCGGCGTTTTCAGAAATTTGTTCAGCCCGGTTCAACCATTTCAAAGCGTCAGCGAACAGGCCCTGCAACACGGCGCTTCGCCCAGCTCTAAGGTAACGGATCGAGGCTTCCTTGGCACGTCCTGCCTTTTCACCGGCCTTGCCTGCCAAAGCTAAAACTTTCACCATTCCCCGATAGTCGAGCGTTTCACGCCGCAGTTTCGCCGTAAAGTCAAATGCTTCTATGGCGGCATCCCATTTCTGTTCTGCCGCGGCCAGATGCCCCACCAACTCCTGGCGGTCCGCAAGCAACCGAGGTTGCTCCGGTTGCCCGAGAGCGGCGATCGCTGCGCGCATTTGATCCATATCGCCCTGCTGGCTGGCAATCAGGCCCCGTAAGAAATGGGTTTTACTTGTGATAACTGAAGACGGTTGATTCGAAGCGGCCAGGATTTTGTCCGTAATTTTCCAGGCTTCAGCCGAATTATCACTGCTGTGAAGTATGGTGGCTTCCAGGAGAAGGAAATCAAGCGAGTTGCCGTGACCCGCCAGCGCCATTTCGATATTGGCGTTGCGGACCACGTCCAGCGCCTCTTCGTAGGATTGCAGGTTCATCAAACAAACGGCCAGATTATACTGGGCATCAAGAATTGCGGCAGTATCATCACGCACGTAGGCACGATCCAGCGCTTTACGGTAAAAACTGACAGCCTGCTGGAGTCGGCCCTTGTCAAAGGCCAGCCGGGCAGCCCGATTAAACTTTTCGAGATCCGCATCTGGGGTCGGACCCTTTTGCATCGGTGGGGAGGACCCGCAACCGCTCATTGTCAAAACGGCAACTGCCATCAGCAAACAGAGGAACCAACCTAAAAATAATGATCGATAACGGATCATGGATTCACCTCCAGCGGCGAAATTCGGGTCGCCGTCTGTGTCTGTTGGCCGGAGCCACCTCCCAGCAACCAGTGAGACTGAAGTTGCTGGATCAGACGCTCCAGTTCGGCCATCACCTGTTGCACCTGCAAAACGAGTACCGGCACCGCATCCGTGGTGTCACCGACATTTTCGACAATCTGCGGCAGTTGAGGTGTTGTTTGGCTAAGGTCCTTCATCACCATTTCAATGGATGCCAGCGCCCTTTTTAGACTGCGGGTTATCTGCGGAATATCGCCGGTTTCGATATCGAATTCTTTGGAGAATTCCGAAAAATGTTGAATCGTTTTTTCCATATCATCGAGAATCGGGCCCATCTGAACGATCAGGGTTTCTAGATTCCTTACCAGCTTATCTTCGGTGAGCAGACGCCCGATGGCCCCCTCCCCGCTGTCAATCTTATCGGCAATGGAATTCAGATTCATCAGCAGTTGCTGGACTCCCTTGTCAGGATCCTGCAAATCCTTGGCAACTGTCGTCAGCATAATGATAGCCTTATGGGCATCATCGATAACCGGCATAACCTTGGTTCGCAGCTCTTCAATTAATTCAGCCAACGTATCGGATGTCTTGCGATCGGATTGAACGGTAATCACGGCAAATTCCCAATCAAGAGGCTCCCCTTGACCCCGCGTAATTTCAAGATAGGCATCACCGGCGATGCCGAATGTTTTGCGTATGGCTGCTTTTGAATCGCTGCGAATAAATACCGCCATGTCGCTGTCAATGCGTGCCGTCGCATGAATCTTCTGATCGGGATTTATCACGATATCTCGGATTTCCCCCGCTTTGGTTCCCAGAATTTCAACGCTCGATCCTTCTGCCAGACCGAAAAGACCATCATCCGGTAACACCACCTTGAGCGTTTCGCCGGGATTAAACCACTTTCGGACCTGAGCGGAATAAAGAAATCCGGCAACGAATATCAGCAAGCTGATCATCACAAACAAACCGACCGCTTCATTCGTATATCGGAATTTCGTTTGGGGCAGCGTCTCTTTCACGTTGTTACCTCCATCAACTTCTCGGCAACCAATCGATATCGTCGGGTTACCGGCAGAGTTTGATCATTCCATATTAAGCCCTTTCTTGTCAGCCAGATGACGGCGGCACCGCGATCACGCGCCTCCCGAACGGCATCCATCAGTGCAGATATGATTTCAAGGAAAATGCCGCTTGTTGGCTCTTCTAACAAAATAAGCAGAGGTCGGCCCATAAATGCCCGCACACAGGCGGCACGTTGCAAATCAGCCGCAGGAATATCACCGGGTAATCCTAAGGGAATCCCGGGAAGACCAAATTGATCTGCCAGTTTGCCGGCTTCCTCACAAAGCTGGCGGGTAGATCTGCGGGTATGGTGTCGCTGCGGAAGCAACATATTATCCAAAAGCGATATGTGGTTAATCCAGTTTCCGGTCTTAAATACACGGCCGATCCGCCCCCGCAGCGCATTGGCCTGATCAGGCGGCAAGTCTTGCCAATTTCGTCCCAAAAATCTGACGGAGCCACTGCGGGGTTCAATGATTCCGGCGCAGGCATCCGCAAATCCGGCTGTTTGCTCGAGGCGGGCCAGACGGATCAGAACCAGATCGCCACCGCAGACACTCAAGCTGACTTCATCAGACTTAGCGACATCCCCGGTTGTATCTGTGAAAACGCTATCATCGAATCGTAAAATGACGCGTTGCTTTTCAAGGATTGCTGCCATTAGATTTCACTTTCACTAAAACAAAATTGTCAGCGCAACGGATATGATCAAGGTGGCCAGGGCCGACTTGGCAAACACCCGCGGCATGATATCCAGTACCCTGGCAGAAACGCCGCTGAGGGATAACGCCATCTTACAGGTTATCAGCGCCACCACAAACCCGATGCTAACTGTTTTCAGCGTAAAGAGTGCATATGTCTGCCGACCCATTGAACCGATGGCGCGGTTGAGGAAGTCGAAAAAATGGAATTGGGTGATCCCGACCAACACACCTGAAAAAAACCCCCCTAGCAGCGCCACGGCCACAAAAGCCGTCGTCAATGAAAACATACACACACAAAATGCAAGGACCCGGGGCACCACGAGGTACAGAAACGGATCGATGCCCTGCGCATCCAGCATGTGTACCTGTCCTTCGGTCTTCATGGTGCCCAATTCCACCAGCAGGGTCGCTCCGCTGCGCCCGATCACAATCAGGCCGACCAGCACCGGGGCAATTTCACGTACCAGAACAGTGGACATAACCCCGCCGAACAATGCCGTGCTGCCAAAGACCTTCAGCCAATGGAAGGCCTGGGCGACAAGGCCAAAGCCCACGAAAATTCCGCTGACCAGAATAAAGGGCAATGCCTGTGCGCCGACCTGATAACACTGGCGTATAAACTCGGTGCGAATCGAACGTCGCCAGGTAATCGGACGGCAACTTTGCCAGATGACCGCTACGGCATCGCTGACAAATTGACCCGGCCATCGCGAGAAACCTTTGGCCCACAGACCGATTCTTGCCAGTAAACGCCTCGATCCTGAAATCGCAAATAAATTATCATCTTTATCCGATCGTATAACGTGTCCGGTGTTCATATTCGTCCTGTTAGAAGATAGGTTGAGGTCTCGCCGATGTTGGGCAAATAATAGCGGCCGCGCACCTGAAACAGGTAAGTGGTACGCAAGCGCTTGTAGGTGGTTTGCGAAACATGGATTCCACCCGCTATGCCGGATTCTGCCATCTTTGATGCAAAACGGACAGATTCGCCCCAAATATTGTAGGTTTTCTGCTGGCGACCCACCGAGCTGCCCATGACGGCCCCGGTGTCGATTCCGATTCGGAACTCCATGGGGGTGTTCAGTGATGTAAACAGGCCGGTGTAACGATTCTGAAGGTTTAATGCCAGATCGGCGATTCGACTCGCATGGTCCTTTGAATCGGGATCCATTCCGGCGGCACAGATGATCTCCTCTCCCATAATTTTCATATATTCAATGCCCTGGGATGCGGCCTGCTCTTCCAGATAGCCAGCCATGAGGTCAAATGTCGTTGTTGATTGCCTGTCCGCAATACGATGGGCAAGAGATATGGAATTCGTAAATCGCAATGCCAGGACCGTCGTATCCGCAAAAATGTCCGCAGCATTTTGATAAGGATCAATACCACTGGTTGTTAGACGATCAAAAAAAGAGGTGAAATGGGATGTTCCGTCCGTCGAATCAAGGTTCGTCCGCTTATGGGCGGTATCGGGTGCAACAGAATGGCGTTCCGGTCGCAT
>JASFGZ010000414.1:0-4632 GCA_050123495.1 Desulfobacterales bacterium | reverse complement strand
TACTTCCAGGGTGGCCAGGTGGATTTCTTCCAGTTCCGCAGCGGTGAAAAGCTTTAAACCCAGTCCTCCGCTTTGCGGCCTCCCGGCATGTAAATTGCGTTTCAAGGTTACACCTCCTTTCCGGTTGAAAATGATCGCAATGAATTGCGAAATTTAATTAATTCTATTTTTTCACCTGAGCTACGCCCAATTCTTTTTCGGCCTCAACAACAATCGAGCGAATCGTATCGCGAACATCACCAGGGAGCTGGGGCGGTTTGTAATTTTCCAGGATGTCGATCATCTTTTCTTGGGCGCGCTTGTACATATCCTTGCTGCCGGCAGCATCCCAGTCTTCGCGCATGCGCCGATCGAGTAGATAGGCCTGTGATTGAGATTTCATGTATTGATATGTCGTCTGATGAGCCAGGTAATCCTTGCCGATGCCCAATTCTTTGATAACATCCACCGCCAGGGTCTCATCATTGACCGGAATTCCATTCAGCGAGTGCATGATCATACCGGCGATTTCATTATCCAATACCATTTGTGTCAAGTCGAAGGTGATTCCCATCTCAAGCATTCCCAATCCATAGATCACGTTGGCCCCTGCCAACGCGGGTAAAATACCGGTGATGGTTTTTTCATGACCCGACTGGGCATCAACCACCTTGCTGTCGCCCTATCCACCGGCGACAAAGCTTGGCAGACTATAATAACGGGCCAGTCGCGCTACCGCTGCACTGATCATCCCGGTTTCCGGGGAACCGACTGTCGCCGTGGCCATTCTCAAATCCATCGGGCACGTTGAGCTGCCGTAAACAAATGGTGTGCCTCTTTGGGAAGACTGGCTTAAAACCAGGCTCGAAAGGATCTCACAATTTTGGATCACCAGGGTGCCTGCCAGATGGACCGGGCTGGACCCGCCGGATAAGGCCATCCCGATGACGTTTACGGCCAGGCCGCTGGCGGCAGCGTCCATAATAATTTCACAATGATGTTTGGGCAGTTTTAACGGACTTATGGGACAGGTTGTAAAAGTGAGCAGGGGGCGCTCTTTTAGTTTCTCATGGCTGCCGACAATAGCCGCACACATGTCGATAATTTTTGGCGTCTGGTTGCGGTCCACCGGGCACATCCAGATGTGCTTGGTTGTGTGCGTCAGCGATGCTTCGGCGTTGTGGATGGCTTGAACGACGGGTGGCTTATCATGGGAGCACATGGCCCTTTCAACGGTTTCCACATATTCCAGACTGTCAATAATCAGGGATGTTTTTTCAAGATCCGCCTTGGTGCTGTCGCGGTGTTCACCGGTATAGGGATCCACGAACCGGATGCCCTCCCCGAAATTTGTAAATGTCACGCGATTGTCCTGCAGGATAACGTCATCTTCGGGTCTGCGTCCGCAGGCCACAAAGGTGGCCGACGCCGAGCGGATGGCGTCTTCCACCACCCAGGCGGGAAATCTTACGGTTTTGGTTTTGGGATCGATGATGCAGCCGGCGCCATCATATATTTCGATGGCCTCCTCACTTTCAACGAAAACCCCGACATCTCTGAGGACTTCCAGGGTGGCCAGGTGAATCTCGTGGACTTCATCATCGGTCATCACATTGAGGCTGAAGCCTGAATTTCGTTGTGTCCCGGCTTTTAATCTACGAATCATTCATATATCTCCTTTTCGCCCGGTTTGCGTTTAAGAACAAACTTTTATTATAGCCGAATAAAAAATTACCCGCTATTTTTAATCCCTTTTACTTCTTTTTCGAATTCTTTGACGATATTGCGCATCTCTCTGGTCGCATCATTGGGCAAAGGGTAAGGGTTATGGTTTTTAAGAATATCAATTGCCGTTTCATAGGCGCTTTCAACGATCGTTTTCCCTTTCGTCGCCTCCATCCAATCACTGCGCGATCGACGATCGAAGAGAGTCGTCCGCGATTGGCTTCGCATAGATCGCAGACTGTGCTCATGGGAAATATATGTGCCTCCGGGTCCCACCTCATGGATAACATCCATCGCCAGTTTTTCGTCAGTGAGCGCTATCCCCTTAATGGCGATTTGAATCATGCGGATCATCTCGGCATCCATGATGATTTTGGCATAATCAATGGTCAAACCCTGCTCCAACACGCCGGAGCCAAAAACGATATTGGCGCCCGCCAAAGCGCTCATCGTCGCGCTCAAGGCAAACTCGTAGCCGGATTGGATATCCGGTACTTTGCTGTCAGAGGCACCACCGCCGACAAAGCTCGGCAGTCGGTAGTATTGGGCCAGTTTTGCCAATGCCGCATTGATCATTCCGTATTCGGGAGAACCGATGGCTGAGGTTCCAAATCTTAAATCCAGAATGGTGCTGGTGCTGGCATAGGTACAGGGGAGCCCTTTTTTAGCGAGCTGGGCCAGAACGATGCAGCTCAGAACTTCGGCATTGTGGGTCACCAGGGTGCCGGCCAATGTCGCTGATGATGTCCCTCCGGAAAGGGCCATGGGTATTATGATAATGCCCAATCCCAATCGCGCGGCCTCGATAATAACGTCACAGGTGTTTACCGGCAAAGTGAGCGGGCTTATCGGACAAACGTTTACGCTGAAAATGGGTCGTCTACGTAAATTATCCATGCCGCCGACACTAACCGCGGCGAGTTCGGCCATCACGTTCAATGCGCGGGGCGAGTCGACACCCAAAAATACATGCTTGCCGGTATTGGATAATATGGCCTCTAAATTATGGACGGATATGGTTGCATCGGGGACATCTGTGGAGTTTACCGGACGTTCGAGTACGGAGATTACATCTAAATAGTCACATATGCGCGTCAGGTTGCCGCAATCTTTTTTGGTGGCACGTCGAAGCTTGTGCGTTACGGGATCGATGACATTGATGCATCCGCCAAAGGTTGTGAAACCCACGCGATTGGGCTCGGCAACAAAATCATCATCCGGATTGCGGGCATCGTAGACGATGGTCCGCGGCGCCCAGAAAGCGCATTCTTCGACCACATAAGAGGGGATCTTGACGATACCGTAGCCTTCAGAGCGTTCGATCTCGCATCCGCCGCCATGGAGTATATCGAGGGCATTTTCACTCAGGACTTTAATGCCGGTATCCTGCAAAATCTGTAAGGTTGCATAATGAATGGAATCGAGTTCGTCTTTGGAAAATGCCGCTAATCCAAACCCGGCGGTGGTGCCGATACCGCTTCTTGAAATTCTTTTCATGACATTATCCTTGCCTTTCGGATAATGAATGAATGCCATTGATACTTTTTAAGTCGACATCTGATATAAATTGACAGAAAATTTTGCCTCTTGTAAATTGTTGACAGTTTACAGTCAAGTAAAATCGAACAAAATAAAACATTATTTGATCGACCCGTTAGATCTTTAAGGACAGAAACACGGTGAGACGCCTCCAATTTCCGCATTATGCCTGGATTATTCTTTTCGTCTGTTTTGTTTTGTCAATCTTTTCATAAATTATGCCGTACAGCTGGGATACGGGGTGATTCTTCCTGAAATGATTCAGGAGTTGAATTTCAGCAGGGCCGCCGGTGGTAGTATATTTAATTCTTACCTTATTATATACCTGGCGCTATGCAGGGTATCTTCTGGTTTTTTGGCACTGGGCATGGTTATCGTTAATGGGCTTTTATTAAGAAAAGAACCCGCTGCCGTCGGTACTGAGTTTCAAACGCTCTGATTACCCTTACGTTAATCGGCATCGTCATCATTGGAAATTCATGGCAGATACTTTATCTGTTGGTCGGATGCTTTGCTCTTTTTTATGGCGCAACGGTTCCCCTTTATGGGGCCTGTGCGGGGGACGACTTCCCCAAAAAGTTCATCGCTGCGGTTGCCGGAGTGTGGACACCGTTTTTTGGTTTGGGAGCAATTGCCGCCCACTGGATTACCGGATGGATGCGGGATACATTAGGGACCGATCATCTTGCATTTGCCATTGCCGCGATGATGTCCTTTTTTGCAATTATGACGATCAGTTTCGTTCGCAAAACCATCGATTAATGCTATTTCAACATATCATTATTGCTTCTGAAAGAAAACTTGACATATTCTTCCATTTCAATAAATTGTTGACAGTTTACAATCGATGACTCTGATATACAGGCAAAGGAGACCTTATGGCTCGCGTTTTTTCAAAGCAAAAACGGCCCACACTGATGAACCAGGCGTTGCAAGAGATCAGGGAGGCCATTCGAAAAGGAAAGTTAAAACCGGGTGATCGACTCGTGGAGACCCAACTGGCCGAAGAAATGCACATCAGCCGATTTCCGATACGCGAAGCGCTGCGTTATCTGGAAAAAGAGGGATTGGTTGAAACAAAACCGTTTAAAGGAACTTATGTTGCCCAGCTGAGCGAAAGGGATATGGCAGAACTTTATTCATTGAGAAGCGCCATCGAAGCATTTGCAATCCGGATTTTAATCAAACATATCGACGCGGGAAAGATTAAAAAACTTGAATCCATTTTCCAATCCATGCAACAGGCTTCGGAGAATAAAGATCTGGATAAACTCATTTCCGAAGATTTCCGATTTCACCAGACCATCTGTGAATTGTCCGATCATCGCAAGTTGCTGGAGGTCTGGTTGACGCTGGAAAATCAGTTGCGCGTATTCCTGACCATTGAAA
>JASFGZ010000413.1:0-4652 GCA_050123495.1 Desulfobacterales bacterium | reverse complement strand
GGCTTTTAAAAGACCGGATCATCTTTCTGGGCACCGCAATGAATGATGAGATTGCCAACCTGATCATTGCTCAGCTGCTCTTTTTAGAATCCGAAGATCCGGACAAAGATATCAATTTTTATGTTAATTCCCCCGGGGGTCTGGTAACTGCCGGTTTGGCGGTGTATGATACCATGCAGTATATCAAGCCGGATATTACCACGGTATGCATCGGTCAGGCCGCCAGTATGGGTGCGGTTTTGCTGGCAGCCGGCACCAAAGGTAAACGCTATTCGCTGCCGAACTCGAGGATTTTAATCCATCAACCCATGGGGGGATTTCAGGGCCAGGCATCGGATATTGAAATCCAGGCCAAAGAAATCCTGCGCATGAAGGATCGATTGAACGAGATCCTGGTCGCGCATACCGGTAAGGAATTGGAAAGCATACAGAAAGATACCGATCGAGACTTCTTCATGTCGGGTGAGGAAGCCAAAAAATACGGTATTGTTGACCATGTCATTGCCAACCGTGACGATCTTGATCACTTAGAAGAGTTGGAGACAAAAGATGCCCAAGAAAAAAGATGAAAGCGATAATCTGTTTTGTTCGTTTTGCGGTAAGAATCAATCTGAAGTTCGAAAGCTGATTGCGGGTCCGGCCGTTTATATCTGTGATGAGTGCATCCAGCTGTGCAGCGAAATCATCGAAGAGGAAAGCGAAAAGGATACGGGGGATGCGGATCGCATCCTGGTACCCAAAGAAATTAAGGAAAAGCTTGATGGGTATGTGATTGAACAGGAGTCAGCCAAAAAAGTTCTTTCGGTTGCAGTTTACAACCATTACAAGCGGCTCGACTCCACCTTGAACACCGGGGATGTTGAAATCCAGAAAAGCAACATTATGTTGATCGGTCCGACTGGCTGCGGAAAGACGTTGCTGGCGCAAACCCTTGCCAGATTTTTAAATGTGCCGTTTACGATAGCGGATGCAACCAGTCTGACGGAAGCCGGTTATGTCGGTGAAGACGTTGAAAACATTATCCTTTCCCTGCTCCAAAACGCCGATTACGATGTAGACAAAGCCAAGCGCGGTATCGTCTATATTGATGAAATCGATAAAATCGCAAGTAAATCGGATAATCCATCGATCACCCGCGACGTCTCCGGGGAAGGCGTTCAGCAAGCGCTGTTAAAAATAATCGAAGGCACAACGGCCAGTGTGCCGCCCAAAGGTGGCCGGAAACATCCGCAGCAAGATTTCGTCAAGGTGGACACCTCCAACATTCTATTCATATGCGGGGGGACTTTTAACGGCCTGGAAAAGATTATTCAGCGGCGTCTTGGCGCCAAACAAATGGGGTTTGGGGCCAATATCGTTCTGGAAACAGAAAAAAGTATCGGTGATATTTTGATGGAAGTTAAGCCGGAAGATCTGATAAAATTCGGTTTGATCCCCGAATTTTTAGGCCGTCTGCCGGTGATTGCCACCCTTGATGAGCTCAATGAAGACGCTCTGATTCGAATCTTGAAGGAACCCAAGAATGCCTTGGTCAGACAATTCCAGATGCTCTTTGAGATGGAGGGGGTTAATCTCAGACTTGCCGACGGCGCTCTGGCGGCCATTGCCAGAGAAGCTATGAAACGCAAATCCGGCGCCCGGGGGTTACGCGCAATTATGGAATCCTGCATGCTTGAAATTATGTATGACCTTCCCTCAATTGACAACGTGAAAGAATGCGTCATCGGAGAGGACGTCGTGCTAAACAAGGAGGATCCCATCTTGCTGTATGAGCAGTCGAAGAAGCAAGCCTAGATTCCGTTTTATAATTGGATCTTTTCCCTTTAGATTAAAAAATCCATTAAGCAACAAACAGTTTAAAATGGTCAATATACCAAAATTTTTTAAAGAAGAAGGACCTGAGGAATAAAATATGTTGTTACCACTGTTACCATTAAGAGATCTTGTCGTCTTTCCCCACATGGTGGCTCCGCTTTTTGTCGGGCGAACCAAATCGGTGAACGCGCTTGCCGACGCCATGAGTAAAGATAAGCTTGTTTTTCTGTCAACCCAGAAAAGAGCCAACGTGGATAACCCCGGTGAAACGGACATCAATAGCATCGGGACGATCGGAAAAGTGCTTCAACTCCTGCGGCTTCCGGATGGAACGGTTAAAGCTCTGGTGGAAGGCAAAACCAGAGCGCGAATCAAGCGGTTTTCAAGCGCAGATGACTTTTTCCAGGTGGAAGTCGAAAAGGTTGTGGAAACTTTAGTGCTCGAAGCTGAAGCCACGGCGCTTATCCGATCGGTCATCAAAGAGTTCGAAGAATATGCCAGCATTAACAAAAGCATTTCCAAAGAACTGGTTACCAATGCCTCCGCCATTGGCGATGCCTCTCAGTTGGCCGATACGGTGGCTTCACATTTTTCATTTAAAATCGAGGATAAACAAAAGCTGCTGGAATCGTTTAATCCTGCTGAACGGCTCTCTTTACTTTTGAGCCTGATTAAAATGGAAATTGAAGTTTTCCGAATGGATCAGCGCATTAAGAATCGCGTCAAAGAGCAAATGGAGCAGACTCAGAAAAATTATTATCTAAACGAGCAAATGCGCGCCATAAAGAAGGAAATGGGCACAGATGACGATCCAGCCGATGAGATCAAAGAGCTTGAAGAAAAAATCAAGCAGAAAAAGATGTCCAAGGAGGCCACCGAAAAAGTTGAGGGCGAACTCAAAAAATTGAAGATGATGACGCCCATGTCGGCGGAAGCAACAGTGGTGCGAAACTATATCGATTGGATCATCAGCCTGCCCTGGTATGAAAAAAGTGAAGTGGCCGATGACCTTGACGAAGCGGAGAAAATTCTAGAAGAGGATCATTACGGACTCGAGAAACCCAAAGAGCGGATTTTAGAATACCTTGCGGTTCAAGCACTGGTTCAGAAAATCCGGGGTCCGATTCTTTGCTTTGTCGGCCCGCCGGGTGTCGGCAAAACCTCCCTGGCCAAATCCATTTCTAGGGCCACAGGTCGCAAATACGTGCGTCTCTCGCTTGGGGGTGTACGGGATGAGGCCGAAATCCGCGGGCATCGGCGAACCTATATCGGCGCCTTGCCGGGTAAAATTCTTCAGTCGCTGAAAAAGGCGGGTGTAAACAATCCGGTATTTTGCCTGGATGAAGTCGATAAAATGAGTATGGATTTCAGGGGCGATCCGTCGGCGGCCCTGCTGGAGGTTCTGGATCCGGAACAAAACTTCAGCTTCAATGATCATTATCTGGATATGGACTACGATCTTTCGGATATCCTTTTTATTACCACCGCCAACACGTTGCCCGATATTCCGCTGCCGTTGCAGGATCGAATGGAGATCATCCGCCTTCCCGGCTATACGGAATATGAGAAATATCATATCGCCAAGGATTTCCTGGTTCCCAAGCAGATTAAATTTAATGGACTGGAGAGCAAGAATGTAATCTATTCCAAGAACGCAATCCTGGCCATCATTCGACGGTACACCCGTGAAGCCGGGGTCAGAAATCTTGAGCGTGAGATTGCCTCAATCTGCCGCAAACTGGCTAAGGAGGCGGTAAAGAATAAGGACAAAACCGAATTCAAGGTCGGCGAAAAATCCATTGCTAAATATCTCGGGCCCTACCGGTTTCGCCAGGAACAGGTTGAGGAAAAAGATCAGATCGGCATGACCACCGGGCTTGCATGGACCCAGGTGGGCGGTGAACTGCTTTTCATCGAAACATTGATCATGCCCGGAAAGGGAAAACTCACGGTTACCGGGAAACTGGGTGATGTCATGCAGGAGTCGGCCCAGGCGGCAGTGAGCTACGTTCGCTCGCGGGCTCAAAATTTGATGATCGACGAAAAATTTTACCGAAAATTCGACATTCATATCCACATTCCCGAAGGCGCCATCCCCAAAGACGGTCCTTCCGCCGGTATTTCCATGTGCACCTCGCTGGTATCGGCGCTGGCCAAACGGCCGGTGCATCGCGATATTGCCATGACCGGTGAGATCACTCTGCGGGGGCGGGTGCTCCCCATCGGTGGTTTGAAGGAAAAAATCATCGCGGCGCACAGGGGGGGTATAAAAAAAGTTCTGATTCCCAAAGAAAATGAAAAAGATTTAAAAGATGTTCCCAAGAGCATATCCAAGCTGCTTAAAATTACCACGGTGGAGCATATGGATGAGGTGTTGTCCCATGCACTCATTCTTGATGATGGCGACAGCATTTTCAAAAACGTTGATATTCCGCTCGAAATTTCTGGTGAAGAGACCGAAAAGCCGTCATCTTTAATTTAATGGATGGCAAAACAGATCCAGCTCATTTTAAGCTTGACATTATCGACTGAAGTTGTTTACAGAACCCTCTCTGGGATAAATATGGGCGGGTAGCTCAGTTGGGAGAGCACCGGCCTTACAAGCCGGGGGTCACAGGTTCAAGCCCTGTTCCGCCTACCATTCGGCCTATGCGCAGCAGCAGCTGCGATTAATATAAAAAATACGGGGGCGTAGTTCAGTTTTGGTTAGACCGTCCCGCATATCATGCGGGAAGATTGCGAGTTCGAGTCTCTCTGCGAAGGGATGACTTTTGAAAAATACGGGGGCGTAGTTCAGTTTTGGTTAGACCGTCCCGCATATCATGCGGGAAGATCGC
>JASFGZ010000412.1:0-4678 GCA_050123495.1 Desulfobacterales bacterium | reverse complement strand
AGCGCGGATAAGACCTCTGCTGAAGATCAGCTCGATCTTTTTATGCGCTTTCTGAACCGGCTGCGCGAAGCCGGACTAGAACCGCCCTTCAGACATGCCGCCAACAGCGCCGCATTAATTGATATGCCACAGTCCCATCTTGACATGGTACGGCCGGGCATTGCCAGCTATGGACTGTATCCCTCCGATGAGGTCAACAAAAAGCACGTATCCCTTAAACCCGCCATGGCGTTAAAGGCGAAGATTATTCATCTTAAAAAAGTGCCCGCCGGTTTCAAGGTCAGCTACGGCAGTACTCACAAAACTCCCAGGGCGACGACAATTGCGACAATCCCCATCGGCTATGCCGATGGATTAAACCGGCTGCTATCTTCCAACGGCCAGATGCTGGTACATGGACACCGGGCGCCCATTATCGGCCGGGTATGCATGGATCTGACGATGTTAGACGTCGGCCACATCGATAACGTCCAGATGGGTGACGAAGTTGTTATTTTCGGCCATCAGGGCAACGACGCTATAACAGTCGATGAAATTGCTTCATCTCTAAATACCATAAATTATGAAATCGTATCGACCATAACCGCCAGGGTTCCGAGGGTTTATTTAAGATAATGAAGCTGGGAGGCAATTAGCAGGGCTTTAAGCCCTGCAGCTCATAGCCGATAGCGCATAGCTTGTCGCTAAAAGCTGCTAGCTTTTTCTATGAGCTATGCGCTTAAATGTGCCATCAGGTTGGTATTAAAAGCCGCCGTTTGCTCAATATTGGAAAGATGGGCCGCCTCGGGAATCACCACCAGGTTCGAACCCTTCATGCGCGCATGCATGGCTTCCGATGCCTCCACCGGTGTACCCGGATCATCGGCCCCGACCATGATCAAGGTGGGGATTTGAATCGCGGAAAGCTGTTCCAAATAATTAAGTCGACGGATGGCTTCGCTGCAGCCGATGTAACCGGCTACCGGAGTGGCTAAAATTTGCCGGCGGATTTGTTCGATCTCCGGGAGATTCTGTTTAAGATAATTTGGCGTAAACCAGCGCTCCAAGGTCGATTCGGCGACAGCCGGCATGCCCTGGTCGCGCACGGCATTGATGCGTTCCTGCCACACAGGTTGGGCTTCATCCGGAATTATCGCTGCTGTATCAGCCAATACCAGGCTTTCAAGTTTGCTGGAATGATGCAAAGCGATGCCCTGACCGATCATACCGCCCATGGACAGACCGACCCAATGGACCCTGTCAATATCCAGCCCATCTAAAAGACCGATGGCATCATCAACCAGCTGTTCCAACGTATAAGATCCCTGCGGCGCATCACTGTCCCCGTGTCCGCGTGTATCAAACCGCAAAACCTGGAAATGGGCTTCGAGCAGCTCGAGTTGCGGGGCCCACATCATCAGGCTGCAGGCCAGCGAATGCCTCAGCACAACCACCGGTGCCCGTTTTATTCCCGACAATTCATAATTAATCTGGATACCGTTGGCTTCAATTTTCATAATTTCAACTCCTCTATTTAATCGTCAATGATGAAATACAACCTATTCTTGAGAAGGTTTTTTCAGGTAAAAAGACAGCACCATCCCGGTCAGAGAGATACCGCCGGCTACAACAAACGGCAGGGTAAATGAACCACTGACATCTGCCAGGTATCCGCCGAGTGCCGGCCCCAAAGCCTGACCGATGCCGAAAAAAAGCGTAATAAAACCCAGGCCTGCAGGCGCCAAGCGCGGACCCACAAAGTCCCCGGCCGCGGCAGCCATAATTGTGGGGATGCTCCAGGCGGTGAGCCCGAAAAATACCGCAGACAAATAAAAGCCGAATTTCACCTTAATCAGCGCATAGATAATGTAAGAAATTCCCAGCACAAGATACGCCAGCGCGGCCCCCCGGCTTCTTCCGAGCAAATCAGATATCTTCCCCCAGATCATCCCGCAAAATATGCTTAAGCCCCCTACCAGGGCCCACAATCCCCCGGCCCATTCCTGGCTAAAACCCATTTCTTTAACCAGATAAGCCGCAAAAAAAACCATGTAAATGATGTAAGAAAGACCATAGAAAAAATAGACAAGCCCCAGATACCAGACAGAGCCCACTTTAAGGACACCTTTGAACGTATCGGTCCACTTTGGAGAGGGCGCTTTTTCAGCATCTGAGGGATCTGGTCGGGCCGCATCACTCTGTTCCGCCCCGACCTGGCGGAGTCCTTTTTCCTCAGGGTTGCTGCGCACAAACTGATAAACAATACCGGATATCAAAAGTACGGCGCCGCCCAGTATATACCACGAAAACCGCCATCCATTGGCGCCAAAGGCTGATAATATGGGCGGAACCAACAGACCGGAGATCAGCGTACCGATTCCGATTCCAGCCGATACGATGCCGGTCGCAAAGCCTCTTTTTTTCATTGCAAACCAGGCCGAACCTAAAGCCATGGCCGGGACATAAGATGCGCCATTGCCCAAACCGGTCAGCAGGCGCATAAAGAAGGCAAAACCAAATGATTGGGCCAGACCGGTTAAAATCATGGTAATTCCCATCAGTATCAAGGCAGCCGTGATGATGATCCGCGTCCCAAAATGCGCAGCCAAAAATCCACCGATAATGGCCATGGTTAGATAACCGATAAAATTTCCTGTCCCCAGCAACCCCAGCTGAGTGTAGTTAAACCCGAGTCCGTCTTTCATGGCCGGCAGAATAATGGTATAGGACATGCGGCCGAACCCGTGGGCGGCAATGGTGGTCAGCAGCCCCATATAGATAACCACCCAGCCGTAATGAAGTTTGCCCTCTTTCATATCGTCCTCCTCATTCCAATTGAAAAGCCTTTCAACACATTCTTGAAATCTGAAACCACGTTTACACAATTTGGGCGATGGTTAACAAACTTTATGGCATAATCGGATATCAAGTCAAAACAATTCCGACCCTAATTTTTTTTTGACAATTCAACCTATTTCATTTTATTCTTATAGGGTTACTCTATGAAAAAGCCAAATTCCGAAGATTGGGTCTTCCAAACCGGGTGCTTCGCACCCGGTTTCACCCGCAACGATTGGGGCACTTCGCGCCCCTGTCTTTTACCGCCTATAGCGGTAAAATCCAATACACCCGCTGTGCGGGTGGTCGTTGACTCGGAATGCGGAAAGCTCAAGGATCCGCATCGGAAGATAACGACATGCGGACAGCCGGGTTGCCATAGGGATTTGAGCAGCCCGGTATTTTTTTGCAAAAATTTTTCGGATTAAATTGGTCCCCGATGATAACCTTGAAAATCTAATGCCCTAACCCTGACAAGACCGAACCAAACAGGCTGTGGTTGCAGTAACTGTTGAAAAATGGTCCTGCTGAAGGGGAACTGGAATGTTGGAATGCTGGAATATTGGAATATTGGGTTATGAAATAGGAATAGATCTATTTTTAATTAAAATTGAGATGCATTCCGATTAAAACAACCCATTTATCCACTATTCCATGATTCCATTATTCCAATACGATGAATCTGCTTGGTAGTAAATATTGAACTTTTTTTGCCACAAAATGCACAAAAATTAAGACTAAGATACTAATAAGAGTCTCGTTCGGATCCTCCGGGAGGATGCGTTGAAGTTCAGAGTTAAAAAACGCTTTTCAACTTTTTTAATGGCGACATTTGTGGTTCTGGTCACCCTTTCGGTGGTGACACTCCTGGCAACCATCTACCGTTATTTCGGCAAAAAGGTGGAATCAGAATTTTATGAGAAGTTGCAGGCTCAAAAAGGCCAGGTGGAAATTATCTTAAAAAACAGAATTGCGCTGATTACGGGGAAACTGGAAAATCTAGGCTCCGACAATATCGTCCGTGTCACGGTTATGCTGGACGATAAATCAAAACTAGAAAACCGCATTACCCAATTTTATCCGCCCACAGATGGTGTCTACCATTTCGTCAAAAAGATCGGTGAAAAGTCCGTTGTGCCGGAAAACTATCCCGGAATATCCAGAGAGATTATTGATTTTGTTCTAACAGAATATCCGAACGGCGAGGTTCTGGAAGAAGGAGAAAAAAAGCGAGTCCTGTGGTGGTTTTCAGCCCCGATTATGCATGAAACCGGTCGCATGGGAACCGCGTATGCCCTCTATGACATGGTCCAGGACACCAAACTCATTGACACCTTACAAAAAACCGTCGACGCCGACATATCGGTCCTCGATGCCGACCACGTGTTTGGTCTAATATCCGGCAGGGCATTGCCGCTCGATGCAAAAACCCGCAATGCGCTTTCGACAAGCCCTGGATTTCACCCTTTTGGACAAAATCGAATTTTAGCGAGGCTCAATGGAATAAACAATTTCTATTTCCAATCATCTCTGGAAAGCCTGATCTCTGAAAAAAAGAAAGTCACCGTATGGATTGGATTGTTTTCCATAGTGATTCTGGCGGTTTCAACGCTGATGTCGATCTTTCTGGCCAAAAAAATGATGGGACCGCTGAAAGAAATGACGGTTAAAGCGATCCAAATATCCGAAGGACAAAAAGATCTTCTTTTTGATGACAAAGGCCCAACCTATTGGGAATTTAATCAATTATCCCAAGCGTTTAATTATATGCTCACAAATCTTAAAGACGCCGAAGAGCAGACCCGGTACAAGGAGTTGTTGGAAAACGTCGATGATGCGGTGTACATTTTAGATTTAGACG
>JASFGZ010000411.1:0-4679 GCA_050123495.1 Desulfobacterales bacterium | reverse complement strand
CCGAACATCGTAAGTTGCTGGAAGTCTGGTTGACGCTGGAAAATCAGTTGCGGGTATTTCTGACCATCGAAAAACAATTGTTCGGAAATTCTGCCGAATTCGTCAAGAGCCATATTCCCATCCTAGAAGCTATCCAGCAACGAAAAATAAGGCCGGCCCAGAAAGCGATCAGAGACCATCTGAATTGGGCAATGCAGACCATTCGGCAGGGCTATTGGAAAAGAGCCTTCTAAATGAAAAGCACCCAAGGGAAAAGATGATAATAAATCTGCTTGATCTTTAAACCATAAGGTTCAACAGTCAATGAATTCAAGAGAACGGGTTATGACGGCTCTGGCATTGAAAGAACCCGATTGTGTTCCTTTCGTGGATTGGTTCGATGCCCCGGTAAAAAAGAAACTGATGAAAGCCACCGGAACAAAAGCGTTTGATGAAGCCGATTTTGCAACACGTTTGAATATGGATGCTTTATGCTGTTCACCCGAGGTCTACCTGGCGCCGGCCTTTTGTCAAAAAGCAATCGGCGCAGACGGGCGTGAGTTTTTAACCGATGAAGGATTAATCCAAACCGACAATGATCTTCCCGGGATGGTGCTGCCGGACTTAAAAAGGGACGATTACTTTGACGACGCCAAGCGATTCATCGATACATACGGCAACAAAGATCTGGCGATATTTTGCGGGTTGCGTCCCGGAATGATGAATACGATATACTCCATGGGCTGGATGGGTTTTTCAATCGCACTTGCTGAAAACGTCCGGCTGGTAGAGACGATCTTTGATCGGTATATCGACTGGAACTGTGAGCTGGTTGAAAAATTGCAGTCTAGCGGGTTTGATTTCTTTGTGGCCTATGATGACATTGCTTACAATTCAGGGCCGATGTTTTCGCCCCAAGTCCTGCGTGAGCTTTTTCTGCCTCGATTCAAGCGGCTGGCAGACACCTTCACAATCCCCTGGGTGTACCATAGCGATGGTGATCTCACCACGATATTCGACGATTTGCTCACCCTTGGCATGAACGGCATGAATCCTTTTCAGCCGCCGCTTATGGATATTGAAAAGTTTAAAATTGAATACGGTGACCGTATCTGTATCTGGGGAAATATCGATCTGGTATATACATTGTCGCAGGGATCAACCGCAGAAGTCGATTCCGAGGTCAAACAACGCATACAAAAACTGGCGCCGGGGGGAGGATACATATTAGGTAGTGCCAACAGTATAACGGAGTTCTGCAAACCGGAAAATGTATTGGCGATGGTCAACGCCAGAAACAAATATGGCAAATATCCAATAAAGTTAGATTGAAGGTCAGGAAATAACCGGAAGCGTGATCAAATATTGCCGGCAACCTGAATTTGTCTGTCCGGTGGGCCGCTAGTTAACAAAATCGCCTCTTTTGGTTACCTTTACCAGGCACTGCAGGGAGCAGCCTATGCCGAAAACGGATTATCAGCCGGGAGAAAGCTATGCCTACCCGCTCATCATTAAGAAATTGCTCAACACCCCTCTGATTTATGCGCCGCAGCGCGAAATTGTGTATGGCGATAAGCTGCGTTACAACTATCGCACGTTGAATGAGCGCATCCACCGACTTGCCGGTGGGCTTGAAAAACTTGATGTCAAACCTGGGGATACCGTGGCGGTGTTTGATTACGATAGCCATCGCTATCTTGAGTGTTTTTTTGCAATTCCGATGATGGGAGCCGTGTTGCAAACGATTAACTGGCGATTATCGGCCGATCAGATTCTTTATACGCTCAATCATGCCGAAGCAAAAACAATCATCATTCATTCTGACTTCATTTCCATCCTGGAAGATATCAGGGCCAAATTAGAAACCGCTCGTACGATCGTATTGATTTCAGAAGCTGAAGGCAGGCCGGACACGAGATTGAAATTTGCGGCCGAATACGAAGCATTGTTGCAAACCGTGTCCGCTGCCTATGCTTTTTCCGATCTGGATGAAAACACCAAGGCGACAACTTTTTATACCACCGGCACGACCGGTAATCCAAAGGGGGTGTACTTTTCCCACCGTCAACTGGTGCTGCATACCCTTGGGGTTGCCGTTGCCTGCGGCGCATATCACACGATTGGGCGTTTCAGATCCAATGATGTCTATATGCCGCTGACACCCATGTTTCACGTCCATGCCTGGGGTTTTCCCTATGTGGCCACGATGCTGGGCGTCAAACAGATATATCCGGGACCGTATGAACCGCAAAAGCTTTTAAAGCTCATCGAAGATGAAAAGGTTACCTATTCTCACTGCGTACCCACCATCCTGCAGATGCTTCTAAACTGTCCGGCAGTCAAAGAAGTGGATCTGTCGAACTGGAAGGTGGTCATCGGCGGTGCCAGACTGCCAAAAGGGTTGGCCAGGGCTGCCAAAGAGCTGGGAGTGGAGATTCATGCCGGATACGGTATGTCTGAGACCGGTCCCGTCATGAGTATGGCCACACCCCAAGAATATATGCTGGCCTGGGAAGAAGAACAATTGCTGGATGTGATCATTAAAACCGGAAAACCCATTCCGCTGGCCGAACTTGAGGTTTTTGATGCCCAGGAAAACGCGCTGCCCCATGATGGCGAATCTTCCGGTGAAGTCGTTATGCGATCGCCCTGGTTAACACAAAGCTATTTTAAAGAACCGGAAAAAACAGCGGAGCTGTGGCGCAGCGGCTGGCTGCACAGCGGCGATGTGGGCACCATCGATGCAGAAGGCTATCTTCAAATTACCGATCGGATCAAGGATGTGATTAAAAGCGGCGGCGAATGGATCTCTTCATTGGATTTAGAAAATTTAATGAGCCAGCATGAAGCAGTTCTGGAATCGGCCGCCATTGGCGTTCCGGATGAAAAGTGGGGTGAGAGACCCTTGATGGTGGTTGCCCTTAAGCCCGAATATAAAGACAAGGTCAACGCTGAAGATTTTATCCAGTTTATGCAAAAATTCGCTGCAAAGGGGAAGTTGCCCAAATACGGTGTTCCCGATCGCTATGAATTTGTGGCGCAAATCCCGAAGACCAGTGTAGGCAAACTCGACAAAAAAGAACTTCGCAAACACTATTTGAAATAATCTCAAGCCGGTACCTTGCCTTTTTCAAAGGTAATTATGGCTGTCCTTTGCTCTTTATGAAATGCGTTATGCGTATCAGGTTGTCAAATGATCGAGAAAGCCGTCCAAATTTTAAAAGAACATTATGACCTGGGTGATTTGTCCAATGCAGAGGAATTGCTCGGGGGGACCGTTAACCGCAGTTTTGCGGTAACGGCAAAAAAAAATGATCATTCCATTAAGTATTTTATTCGCCAATATAATCCAGCCATTACCGAGAGTGAAATCAGATTCGAACACGCACTGATCAGCCACCTTAAAAAAAACGGATTTGACCTGGCCGCCGGAGTTATCCCCTCAAAAACGGGTGCCACTTACATTAAGCAGGAATGGACGATTGAAGGTCGGTTCCATACGGATCTTTGGGCTGTTTATGAATTTATCGAAGGTGAATGCCGCTATGCCTGGTTTGATACAAATATTGCCTCAGAGGATATGATCAGCGCCGCCGAAGTGCTGGCGGATTTACACCACGCCGGGCAAAATTTTCGCAAACCAAAAGGGAGCAACCGCCTGCAACCCCCAATTATGGAATTTCTGCCGAGCCTCCGGCAAGTTTATGCCGCCTACACCTCAAAGGCAGGTAAAACCCGCTTTGATCAACGCTTTCTTCAATATCATGATCGCATTCTGAGAGCGATCGATCAGGCGCTCATATCTGAACATGACCGCAGCAAAATGCCGCGGCTCCCCATTCACTGCGATTTCCACCAGGGAAATCTGAAATATGAGGGCTCCCGGGTAACCGGAATATTCGATTTTGATTGGTCTAAGATTGATCTGCGGCTTTTCGATCTTGCCCTGGCGCTTGTATATTTCTGTGCCTGCTGGGACGGCCCGGCGGCCGGCAGCCTCATGCTGGATAAATTCGAATTGTTTCTCAGAATATACAGCGATCGGTGTGCATCAAAGGCCAGGCCCGATTCTCTGACAGAGCTGGAAAAGACATCCTTGCCGTCGATGCTGGTAGCGGCCAGTCTTTTTGTGCTGCACTGGACCATTTTCGATTTTTATCGCCTTGAGAATCCCGACACGGATGATTACCTGGTCTATCTAGATCATTACCTCAAACTCATGAACTGGATTGAGACCCAAAAGGATCCGATTGCCGGCGTCCTCGATCAAACCGTATGAAATATTCAAGGGGTCGGGGAGTTTTTCGCTAAAACCCATTTTACGGCAATACAGGCATCGGAATCAAGATTTGCCAAAGGAAAATAAACGCCACGCATGAGTACAGCTATCTTAAGTGTGTTAGTTGGATTAGCGGGTATGTTTGGATGGGGGATATACGACTTTTTAGGAGGTGTTTATTCCAAACAGATAGGCCCTTTTAGATCTTTCTTTTGGTCACAACTGGCAGGTTTAATATCTGTTCTTCTGCTTTTATTCGCATTCGCAATAAACCTCAACGTCCCTATTTGGATAATCATTTTGCTCCCAATCGCAGCAATTGTTTATTCTGCTGGATACCTATTTTTTTTCAAAGGGTTTGAGATAGGCAATGTATCTATTGTTGCCGCAACTATGAACCTATGGGCTGTATTCACAATGC
>JASFGZ010000410.1:0-4681 GCA_050123495.1 Desulfobacterales bacterium | reverse complement strand
ATGCCCTGCAAGGCCGGGTAATTATAGGGCCGGTAAATGGTAAAGATGAGGATCAAATGATGGTAACGCCGAGATTAGAGGGCAGTTTAATCGATCACGAGCATTCGGTCATGTACTGGCTGCAGGCGTGGGTTTTATGATCTCGTCAAAGCTTTTTCCGCCAGTTCAGAGACCGAACACTTCTTTAGATGCCCCTTGAAGAAAAGGTTTAACTTCGCGTGGTCTTGCTTTAACCGGCTAAGTATGGCCTCTGTTTTTTTATTTCGTATTGCCCCGGCGCCCCAGGCTGCCAGTCCGCGCAGATATGGATCTTCAGTCTGCATATACGGATGCAGGTAGTCGACCGAATCTTTTAAAAGTTGCGGCCGCGCATGAGCGAGCCGGCCCACTCCCCATAGGACGCCCCGCTGAAGGGTTTCGTGTTCAAGAAAATTCCCGTCGGGTCGAATATAGGAAATCAAAATACACCAGAATTCCTCAGCCAAATTTTTATTTCTGGCCATGATTTCTCCCATGGCTTCGGGACACCCCCAGCCGATACCACCGGATTCATCATTGAGCTGCCACATGTAGCGGCGCATGATCACCCGGGCAGACTCCATGTCCGCATCGGCCAACCGGTCGACAACTTCCCCCATGGCCATCACCGCCCGCCATTTCAGTAGCTCATCCAGACTGCATAAAAATGAAAAAAGGGGATTGATGACCTTTCTGGCCGGCATCCCGCCGATTTCAGTCAACCCGCTTTCAAGGTCTGTTCGCAAAAGCAGTTTCTGGATCTTTTTTTTAAACTGCCGGTTGCTCGTTTGATGACGGCTCATAATCGGATTCTCATAAAGTTTTTCTAACATTGAAATCCTGGTCCTCTTGACCAAGTCAGGCATTACCGGTTCGAAGGCCATGGGGCAATGGAATAATGGAATGTTGGAAGATTGGGTTCGGCGGATTGAGATCTATTTTTATGGAAATGGCCTGCATTAGAAATAAAAAAAGATATAATCCGTTTTTCATACCCAATATTCCATGTTTCCACTATTCCATTATTCCACTGATTACCTAACGGCGAGCACCATTCTTTCTGGGATAATTTCAAAGAATGAGTCTGGTGGACCGGGATTCGTCACTTTTCCCAGTGAATACAATCAACTGGACAATATTTTATGGCATTATCCACATCAGACTCAGGATAAAGCGATAGTTCGATGACTTCGATATAACCGGCAGCATTTAATCGAAATACCTGCGGGCAGGTTTCCGCACACACACCGCATATGATACACTCGCTGAGTTCAACGATCGGAACTTTCATTTTATTCGTTAACTGCTTTTCCAATTTTACGGCCATACGCATAGCAATTGTCGAGTCCTTGTTTGTCTGGCACATACTGAATTTTTAGACCCGGATCGATCATATCAAATTTCATCGACTCCAGCTCTTTGGTGATGATTTTTACCGCCTCACCGCTCCATCCGTAGGATCCAAATGCAGCGCCGATTTTGTTTAGCGGTTTCAGCCCTTTCATATAGGATAAAAAATCCGCCAGAGAGGGAAACAGCCCGTTGTTCAGCGTCGGTCCGCCCATGACGATTGCCTTGGCGTCAAAAACTTCGGTCATGACTTCGCTGCGGTGCCATTTTCGCAAATGCAAGGGCTTGGTCGGCACGCCTTCTTTATTAATACCGGCGGCGATGGCTTCAGCCATTTTTTCGGTACTGTGCCACATGGTATCGTATATCACCACGGCTTTCTTTTCAGGTATTTGGTCGCACCATTTTGCATAAGCATTAATGATCTTCATCGGATCTTGGCGCCAGATAACCCCATGATCGGGGCAGATCATGTTAAATTCCATGCCCGCGTCGATGATATTTTTAAGGTATTTTTTTATCAACGGGACGTAAAGAAGCAAAATGTTGGCGAAGTATTTCTTCGCATGGACCATAATGGCATCGCCCGTCTGGTCGTCAAACCGCTCTGGGCCTGCAAAATGCTGGCCGAAGCCATCACTGGAAAAAAGGATTTTATCTTCTTTTAAATAGGTAAACATGCTATCGGGCCAGTGAACCATGCGGGTTTCCAGAAAGCTCAGTGTTTTTTTGCCCAGGCTGAGCTCCTGGCCGGTCTCGACGGGATGATAATTCCAGTTACGGGAAAAATGGCGGGGCAGATTATGGCTGCCCATTTTTGAGCAATACAGGGGTTTGTCCTCCCCAACCCGGTGCATCACCCGAGCCAATCCGCCGGAATGGTCCAGCTCCGTGTGGTTGCTAATGACATAGTCAATCTTTTTTGGATCTACGATTGTGGAAATATTGTCGAGCAATTGATCCGCAAAAGCTTTTTTAACGGTGTCAAGCAACGCTATTTTTTCATCCACAATTAAAAATGCATTATAGGTTGTTCCCAAATCGGTTGAATATCCATGAAAATCACGAATATTCCAATCGGTAACGCCAACGTCATAAACGCCCGGTGCAATTTCTAAGGGTTCCATATCCCTCTCCAGTTGATATGTTTGAATACTTTAAAAGCCAACCACGAAAACACGAAACCTAAAACGCGCAGCGCAGGCGCTCCCGCAGCGCCAGCGCTTGCGCGGTGCGTGCGCCGCGTGAGCACGAAATTTTACTATTTTTTTCTTTTTCTTGTTTTCGTTCTTTCGTGCTTTCGTAATGAATTAATCTTTTTTGCTCAAGTTCGTGCGATTTCGGGTTTTTGAATTTAAAATCCGACGCAGAGGGTAAATATAAACATATTTATACCCCATGCAACCTGCCGCAAATTCGTTGCCGCCGCTTTTTCACCCGCAGTCACTATCGGCTAAAAACAATTGATGCCCTTTTCGTCAGCGGATATTTCGCCGGCATAAAAGGGCATCGAATATGGTTCGAGCCTAAAAATCAGGTGACAATTAATGGACTATTCTTTTTCAAAGTCGGCCTTGGAAGCTCCGCACACCGGGCATTCCCAATCATCCGGCACATCTTCCCATTTCGTTCCAGGCGCAACTCCATTATCCGGATCACCTTGTTCTGGATCATAGACATAGCCACAGATGCCACACACATACCTGTCCATTCTTATCCTCCTTTTGTTAATTGGTTAGTCGTCGACAACGCCGCTAAATCAAAATCGGCGATCTTTTTCGTCCAATCTGATGCCCAAATTCTTCTATACCGTTCATTCGACAGATTCAAGTCAATTTTTCTCTTTCTTCACTTTAAGCAAGCTTTATCAGCCAAGTGGCTTAAACATTTTTTTACCGGCGCCGCACACCGGACATTTCCAGTCGTCCGGCAAATCTTTAAATCGGATTCCTTTGGGGATTTTTCCTCTGCGATCCCCCCGGTCCGGATCATATATATATCCGCAGTTAACCGTCTGGCATTGATACATTTCCTCCGGTTTCGCCATCCACCCTCCTCAATAAAGTCTGATGCAAAAATTCCCATCTAAATTTCATCACGAAAACACGAAATTTAAAAAACACGAAATATTATTATTTTCTTTTCGTGTTTTCGTTCTTTCGTGCTTTCGTGATGGATGGCACTTTTTCACGCTTCCTTGTCTACGTTAGATCTTTGATTAAGTTTTTCACTCTTTTTTCGATTTCATCGCGGGTCTGGCGCATGAAATCAAGTGGTTTTCCGGCTGGATCGGCCAGATCCCAGTCCAGCATCTGCGCTCCGGGCACAAACGGGCATTCTTCACCGCACCCCATTGTGACAATAATTTCCGGGTGATTGCCTGATATGGCGGACGCGATAGTCTGCGGTGTGCGAAACGCCATGTCGAGACCCTTTTCTTGCATGGCCTTGGCCATATCCGGATTTATTTTTTCGGCCGGCTGGCTGCCGCCGGTGAGCACTTCGAATTTATCCCCGCCCAGGGATTGGGCAAAGGCACTGGCCATCTGGCTGCGGCATGCGTTTTCGCGGCAGGCGAACAATATTTTTTTTCTGCCGATCAATGGCCCGATGAGATCGGCGGCCGCTTTTTCAACGTCCGCTGACACCGTCGGGTGGCGAGCCATATCCTTGGAGCCTTCAATATCACGGTAGGTCAGGCTGCCGTCAAAGCGAGCATCGATCGCATCGAAAAAATATTTGGCAGTCAGCTGCAGCCCTTCAAACAGACTTTTTCCTTTGCTGGCGCCCACAGAAAGAAGAAACCCGCGTTTGGCCTTTTTTGCAGGATCGGCCAATTTGAATTTATATTTTCGTGCCCAGAACAGTTGGCAGCGATCAACAACAGCTTTGAGCTGGGCCGTCATATTAAAAAAGAAAATAGGGGTGGCCAACACGACAACTTCGGCCTGGCGGATCAAGGGATAAATTTCGGTTTTAATGTCATCATCAATCGGGCAGAAACCCTTTTTTTCGCAGACCACATATTCCTTGCAGGGGATAATATTTTTTTGAGTCACCTCGATCATACGGGTCTGAGCGCCCAATGATTCTGCCGCCTGCATGAAGGTTGAAAGTAAAAATGATGTATTTCCTTTTTTTCGCGGACTTCCCTGAAAGCCGAGCACTAACATTAGAAAAATCCTTATTTTTTTTCTTTAATATGGCATTTTGCACAGGTCGTGGGGCCCGACTTTATGCCCTCCTTTTTTTTCTGCCTGTGGCATTTCGTGCATAGCTTGTTCATGACATGTTTCTTTTTTAATTTGCCCTG
>JASFGZ010000409.1:0-4687 GCA_050123495.1 Desulfobacterales bacterium | reverse complement strand
ATGGGGGCATTTGGGCTTCTCCTGCTCGAGGATCCGCTCCAATACCTGTTCCTTGGTTTCAAAAGCCATTGAATTATCTCCGTTCAGGCCGATTCGGCGCCGGCCGGTTTTCAGTCTGATCCATATGGTCGCAGTTAAGTTAAGCTCCGTAATTCCGAATGTCAATAAATCCAATTCGAATCTTATTGATTTTTATGCAGCGGTCCAATATGGTTGCGGCCCAGATGCAATTCAAAGTTCTGGATGATTTGGTGTCGGTTAGATTGACCCATAGGACCTTATAACGAAACAGCAGGTTATTACCATGAAACCTTTCGAGATTGCATACCGGGAAAAACCGCCGCCCCACAAGGCCTACCATCTTTTATTTGAAACCACCGGCTGGAATAAAGTGTATCGGGCAAGCCCGCAGCAGCTTTCCCAGGCGATTTCCGGCAGCTGGTATGTGCTGTCTGCTTACGACAATGATGAACTGATAGGGTTCGGGCGGGTAGTTTCGGACGGCATGTTGTATGCATTAATCTGTGATCTGATTGTCAAGCCTTCCTATCAGGGGCAGGGGATTGGCAGCCATCTTCTCGAGAAATTAATAGAAAAATGCTATCAGGAAAAGATACGCGTTATCTGGCTTTTTTCAGCCAGAAGCAAAAGTTCTTTTTATCAAAAATTCGGTTTCCTTGAGCGACCGGCCGATGCGCCGGGCATGCAAATCCTGACAACCGCGGATTAAATTTTATGGATGATCTGATCAATCTTCGCAGGGAATTGCACGCCAACCCGGAAATTTCAGGCTCTGAACAACAAACAGCCCAGCGAATCGCAACATTTTTCCAGCAGCTCGGCCCCGATCAAACAGTCCTGCATTTGGGCGGCAACGGTGTGGCCTTTTTATTTGGCAGTGGCCGCCCGGGTCCGACGGTGGTGTTTCGTTGCGAGCTGGATGCCATTCCCATTCACGAGGAAAACGATTTTGCATATCGATCCCAGATTTCCGACGTTTCTCACAAATGCGGACATGATGGCCATATGGCGATCATGACAGGCTTCGGGTACCTGATTTCGCGTAATCGTCCGAACCAGGGCCAAATCATCCTCCTTTTTCAGCCCGCGGAAGAAACCGGCCAGGGAGCTGTCGCGGTGGTCAATGATCCGAAGTTTAAAAATTTGAATCCCGATTACGCATTTGCCCTGCACAATCTTCCCGGATACCCCCTTGGCGCCATTCTATTAAAACCAGGTACCATTAATTGTGCCTCTCGCGGTATGATAATCCGGCTGACCGGCATAACCTCCCATTCGGCCTGGCCCGAAGACGGCCTGAACCCGGCAATACCGATGTGTGACCTGATCGAGGCCCTGGCCGACCTGCCTTCGTCTTCCGATCTTAGTCAATTTTTTTGTAATGTGACTGTGGTTCATGCCCGCCTGGGCGACCCGGCATTTGGCATATCCCCCGGTCAAGCGGAGGTGATGGCCACACTTCGCAGCGAAACCGATGAAGCCATGTCGAATTTAGTTGAACGTGCCATACCTCTGGTTAAAGAAAAGGCAAGATTCGCAAATCTTGGATATGAGATCAGCTGGGCAGAAGAATTTGCGGCCAGTTCCAACGACCCGGGCGCTTGCGATATTGCAGAGAAAGCGGGGAAGGCGGCCGGAGCAGAAGTCATATACCTTGAGGCGCCACTACCGGTCTCCGAAGATTTCGGACAATTCAGCGCCCGAATTCCAGGCGTGATGTTTGGGCTCGGTGCCGGTGAAACCTGTCCCAAGCTGCATCAGGCCGACTACGATTTTCCGGAGGAATTGATTGAAATCGGCAGTCGCGTTTTTATGGAAATCGCGAAAATTCTCGTATACTAGGAGGATAATGCTAAATGATACTCAATCAAAAGCATCTGTTTAACATTCCGGAAGATATTACCTATCTGAATTGTGCCTATTTATCCCCACAACTTCGCAGCGTTACCGCGGCAGGGCATAAAAGTGTTTCCGGCAAAGAAAATCCCTGGCTTTTGACGCCGCCGGATTTTTTCGCTCTAACCGAACAAACGCGCAGTTTGTTTGCCGAGCTTATCGAAGCCCGGACGGATGACATCGCATTCATTCCCGCTGTCAGCTACGGTGTTTCAGTTGCAGCAATGAATGTGAAGGTAGAAGAGAATCAGGTCGTCGTGGTCTTAGAAGATCAATTTCCATCCAATGTTTATGCCTGGCGGGAACTGGTAAGAGAAAAAGCCGCCGAACTTAAGACCGTTGCACGTCCCGAAGATGATGATTGGACCGAAACCGTGTTAAACCAAATCGATGAAAATACGGCCGTGGTGGCTGTGGCCAACTGTCACTGGACCGATGGGAGCATCATTGATCTGGTTAAATTGGGTCAGCGCTGTAAAGAGATTAAAGCCGCGCTGGTCATAGATGCGACCCAGTCGCTGGGTGCCTTACCGTTTTCAGTCTCTGAAGTGCAGCCCGATTTTGTTATCGCCGCCGGCTATAAATGGCTTTTGGGTCCTTACAGTCTTGGTTACATGTACGTAAAACCCGACTATCATGACGGGGTGCCACTGGAGCACAATTGGATTAATCGAAAAGATAGCGAAGATTTTGCAGGACTGGTCAATTACCGCGACGATTTTCAAACCGGTGCAAGACGCTTTGATGTCGGCGAACGCAGCAATTTTGCGCTGATGCCCATGGCTTATGCTGCATTGAAACAGATTTGGGATTGGCAGGTGCCTGAAATCGCTTCCACGCTAACCACGATGACCGCAGAAATTGCTCACCGGGCGACAGCGCTGGGGTTGAATGTAGCACCCCCCCATTTGCGAGCCGGTCATCTGCTGGGTATCCGCTTCCCTGAAGGCGTCCCTACCGATTTGGTAGAGCGATTGTCATACAACCAAATTTATGTCAGTGTGCGGGGCAATTCCATCCGAATTTCACCGCATCTGTATAACACCGAACACGACATCGAAAAATTATTCAAGACCTTGCAAGCGAGCTTTTAACTTGTAATTTTAATCACCACCAGTGTCATATCGTCTTCGAGTTTAACGTCTTTCTGAAAACGCTGCAATGAATCCAGGATCGCATTTTGGATGTCGTTTGCAGTCCTGGTGGCATTGCGGCGGATGATTTTGCGAATCCGATCCTTGCTGAACATTTCACCTTCTGGGTTGCGTACCTCCCAGATGCCGTCGGTGGCGACAACGATGATTTGTCCCGGTGCAACTTCTTGATGTGCTTCCTTGAACTCGGTATCTTCAAAAACTCCCAGCGCCAGGTTGTTGCCGCCATCAAGGTCTTTAAAGGTTTCTTTAACCGGGTCAAAAATCATGGCGGGTTCATGCCCGGCATTCACCCATCGGATGGTTTTATTCAGTCTTTCGATTTCGGCATAAAATAATGTCATAAATCGACCCGAGTCCTGGACGTCTTTCGCAAGCTGCCGGTTCACATCGGAAACGACCTGGTCGATCTGGCCGAAAGCAGAACACCGCTGCCGGATAAGGGCCCGCGCTGTAGCCATTAAAAGAGCCGATGGAATGCCGTGGTCCGAGACATCTCCTACAACCACGCCGATTTTTCCCTCCCCGGGACTTCCGACTTCCAGAAAATCATAATAATCGCCCCCGGTTTCATCACAGTAGATACTTTTTCCGGCAATATCCAACCCGTCAATTTGTGGATTGGCCTTTGGCAGCAAATTTTGTTGGACTTCCATTGCCAATGAAAGTGAATGGCGAACCCTCTGATGCTCTTTATCCAGGGCCGCCATGGCCTGCTCTCTGGCGTGAACAAAATACCTGAGAAGAATAAAAACGATCGCTGAAACGCCGCCGATGTTCATCACAAATGAAGCGACGACAAGGGTATTCGAGAGTGTGCCCTGTTGCCAGCTGCCGCCGCCGCTTTGAAAGCCTGAAATAACCATTAGGAGGACATAGGCAATAAACCAGGGGATGGATCGGGTCGTGCCGGCAAACATTAAGGCACCGATTGGTGAAAGGATTGACCAGAGAACGACCGCGCCGGAAGCGATAAAGCCGCCGAGACTCCACTGGAGTAAAAAGGGCAGGACGAGAATGAGTGTCAGCTGGCTGCGGCAGAAAAATTTATAATGTTTTGTTTTAAAAAAATACAGCAGGCTTGCCGCTGAAATAAACGAATAGCTCAAGGGAATGCTGCCCGATACCGGCAGGCCGAGGAATAGATATCCAGAGCCCCAGACGATCCCTGCAATGGTGTAGATCACTGCCAGAAATATCAGAACGGCTTTGCGTAGCCGCTGTTCTGCAGTGTCCGTGGTGAAGCTGCCCGCTTTTGACAGGCGCTCAATCCAGAAATCAATTAAGTTTATTAATTTATCCAAACCGCTGATTTTATCTCCTGTATCTATAATACAATTTCAGCTTTTGATATTGTCGAATGCCCCAAAACCTATTGGGTTTTCCAAACCGGGTGCAAAGCACCCGGTTTCACCCACGACGATTGGGGTACTTCGTGCCCCTGTCTTTTACCACCGATGGCGCTAAAATCCAAGCCACCCGATATGCGGGTGGTCGTTGGCGCCGATTAAGTTACTTTTTCAAGGGAACATAAGAATCTTTTATTTGCGTCAAAACCATGGGTTCTATTGATCCGGAATGTTGAAAAAGGTTACATTAATCGGAAGACAGGTATT
>JASFGZ010000408.1:0-4695 GCA_050123495.1 Desulfobacterales bacterium | reverse complement strand
AAACCGCAGGCGGCCCGGGTGCTGCTCACCGGCAAGGATATCTCAAACCTGCCGACGCACAAAAGAGCGCGTCTGGGCCTTGCGTTAACCCACCAGATCGTACGGCCGTTCCGGTCTATGACCGTCCTGGACAACGTGGCGCTGACCGCCGGACATCGCCGTATCCGCCGGATCTTTAGATCAATGATCTCGGTGGATCGTTCCGCCGAACGGAAGCGAGCCCGCAAATATCTTAAACTGGTCGGGATCGATGATGTGTCCCAAAAAGGTGTGGTGGGTCAGCCTCTGGGCGTTACCAAGCGGCTCGAAGTCGCCCGGGCTCTGGCACTTGAGCCGCAAGTCCTGCTTCTGGATGAACCGCTGGCCGGCCTGAACAATATTGAAGCCGCCCGGTTGGCCGATACGGTGTCCGACATCAACCGGCAAGGAATCACCGTGGTGATGATCGAACATAACCTGGGGGAAGTGCTGAGGGTTGGCCAGCGACTCGTGGTACTGGACAACGGCCGCAAAATCGCCGACGGACAGCCGATGGATGTGATGCGGAATCCGACCGTTCGGGCCGCATACGTGGGAAAGGAGCGCCAGAATGCTACGGCTTGAATCTTTGAGTTGCGGATATGGAGAAATGACGGCTGTACAGGGGCTCACACTCAACGTCCCCGGTGGTGAAATTACCGCACTGCTGGGAGCGAATGGTGCCGGCAAATCCTCAACGATTATGTGTATCGCCGGGCACGTGGCAGTGCTGGGCGGAAGCGTCCTGTACGGGGAGAAAGATATTACCCGCGCCACGCCAATGGCGAGGGTTGAAGCGGGCATCGCTGTAGTGCCCGAAGGTCGGAGACTGTTTCCAAGCTTAAGCGTTGAAGAAAACCTGATCATCGGCGGATACAGTCAACCCCGGGCGCTCTCCCGGCAGGGCATCGACCGTGTTCTAACCCTGTTCCCCAGACTCCGGGAGCGGCTGGGACAGCTGGCAGGATCGCTGTCCGGAGGCGAGCAGCAAATGCTGTCTATCGGCCGCGCAATGATGTCGAATCCGAAGCTGCTGCTTATCGATGAGCTCTCTCTGGGATTGATGCCGAAAATCATCGATATTTGCTACGAAGCCATCAGCGAACTAAAAAGAAACGGGCTGACCATCCTTCTGATCGAACAAAGCACACAGCGTGCCCTTGAGGTGGCCGATCGTGTCTGCGTGCTGGAATCGGGCAAAGCCGTTTGGAATGGCACGGCCAAGGAGGCAAGAGACAGCGCCGGTTTGATAGACGCACTCCTTGGGTTGCAGGAGGAAGAAGAAATGTCCTCATCGGCACCCTAGAGAACATCCATCTTTGAGTGGGGGATAAGGAACAACACTTGAATTGTTAAAAAAATGATTTTTTCTTAAACGTATCGGCCTGGTTCTTAGTTCTCACTTCACCCGCCTGGCCCGGCTGATGACGATCGGCTCGGCGGGCACATCGCGGTACCTGCCGCGCGTAACGGTCTTGACATTGGAGATCGTGTCCACGACACCCATTCCTTCGACAACGCGTCCGAACACCGCATAGCCCCAACCCTGCGGAGATTTGCTCTTGTGATTCAAAAAATCGTTGGCTTTGGTGTTGATGAAAAACTGGGCCGTGGCGCTATGCGGATCCTGGGTGCGCGCCATGGCAATGGTGCCGCGCGCATTGGGCACACCATTGTCTGCTTCGTTCTGAATCGGTGGCTGGGTGCGCTTTTGTTTCATCTCGGCGGTAAATCCGCCGCCCTGGATCATGAAGTCGGGAATGACACGATGAAAAATGGTGCCGTCGTAAAATCCGGCGTCCACGTATGCCAGAAAGTTTTTTACAGTTTGCGGCGCTTTATCTGCATACAGCTCCAGAACAATTTTCCCTTTGGATGTCTCCAGATCCACTCTGAGATTATCACCCGCAATTACTGCAAAAGAGAGTGCCAAAACGACCACAATAGAAACCAATGCAATTTTCATGAATCCTCCTTGAATATTTCAAATCCCGCAAGCTCGCTACATCGACCACATTTTCGAAAAAATAAGGGGACGCCCATAAAATTATAAGTTTCTATGGATTCATGAGTTCAAATCCATTTTCTTTGGCGATGATTTCCCCCCTTTTTACGCTCTGGCTGATTGCCGGTTGGCTGATTCCGATTCGTCTGGCAAGCTCAGTGGCGCTAATGCCTAACTCACGCACCGCCCAGTAGCATAACAGGCTGCGTGCTTTGACAGTTTGGGGATACTTGCCTTTTTCCCATACTTGTTCACATTTGACACCCAGAATTGCAGCCACCCGCTCCACTACTTGATCGACAGTGAAGCCCTCGGCTTCCAACTGGCACTGGCGCTCGCGTTGTTCTTGGGCCTTTTTTAGAACGTCTTCGACAAAATCACTATCACCCAGTATCCGCTCATCGCTCTTTACGTGCACATCAGCCTTGCCAAGGGTCTTAAACGCTTGCCACCCACCGATGCTTCGAATCAGACCACCACCAACCAACTCAGGTCGCCTACCCTGAATTGCGCCTTTTTTTACAAATTCCCGATACCTCCTGCGTGCCGAAGACACATTGTTACCAAACAGCTTTAAAGTTTCATCCACTGATTGCCAATCATTCCGATGATGGCCCAGCAGCACTGAATGGCCACAATAAGGGTAACGCTCTAATTTTTTTAGATCAGATACTTGTTTTGCCCGCAACGGATTTAAATGAATATAGCGCACTAATTCCAGCAGATAATTATCTTCCTGACACAAAATAGACTTATAGCGGTTCTGAAACAGATGCCCCCAGCGGCGGTAGCGGCGGTTGAAATAGACCGCATAGCCGGTCAACAGCCTTCTCATAATGGTGGCAATCGGCGTGAGACCTGTTTTTAAAAGCAGATGGAGATGATTTGGCATTAAGGCCCAAGCATAGCAAGGGGTTTGGTTATCGCTTAGGATTCCGCCTACGCGCTCAATGAAACTTTGCCGATCGGCATTGTCTTTGAATATCTTGCGCCTTTCGATACCGCGAACGATAATATGGTGCAGGGCACCGGGGGCATCTATACGGGCTTTACGGGGCATGCCTTTTGTATACCATAGTTGTGGGTTAATAGAAACTTATAATTTTATGGGCGTCCCCTACTATTTCCAAATAACCTCAATTGCCATTAAAGCACCTCCTCTGTCTTATCAGAAATCAGTTTTATCAATTTTCAACTCGATTTCTACGCGGCGATTTAATCTTCTACCGTTTTCTGTTTCGTTGCTTGCTACAAAATTTTGGGCCCCAAGCCCCACAGCCGTAATTTTAGAAAACTTTACGCCTTTGTTTATAAGATAGTTTTTAACCGTCTCCGCTCTTCTCTTGGAAATCGCATTGTTATAAGATTTTGGCCCTGTTGAATCGGTATATCCGGTAATTAATATTTTCGTTTCCTGTTTATTATTTATATGCTTTGCCAAGCGATTCAGTGCTCCCAGAGATGTATCTGAAATCTCAAACGAATTATGCTTGAAATAAATAACCAGATGATCATCCGGAAAGGGCAATGAAAGCGGCTTTTCAGGATCTGCTTTGACAAGAGATAAATTCTGTTGAGGCAATGATGGTGCTTTCTCAGTATCTGCTTTGACAAGAGATAAATTCTGTTGAGGCAATGATGGTGCTTTCTCAGTATCTGCTTTTTCATTATCTAATTCGGGAGCCGGGTCATTCTGATAAACCGTGACAGAATCGCTGTTATCCAATTTGAAAAACCGAATTCCCACAATGATTAGCAGCATCACTACCAAAGCGATAAATATAGATGCTGCTATTCTCAGCTGTTTTTTGATTGCACCTCCAGATTCGCTCTCAACTTGTTCAACACGCCCTACCTCGATATTTGTTTTTTCAAGCTTATTCAATCGCTTATGTTTTGGGAAAAAAAGCTTTCGTATATTTTTGCTTTTAATATGTCTTTTGCGAGATTTCCCTAAGTTTGCGTCAGGTTGATCCTTCTGGGCTAACGTAGGTTTATAAATACTATCCTTGCTACTCTCCATATGAAAAATGGGATCATTCTGTTCAGTATCTGCTGAATTTTCAAAAACTTCCGTAAATGATAGTCCGCTCAGATCTTGGATCGCTTCATCCACTATTGCTGAGTCTATTCTTTTTCTTTCCAAAGCATATCCGGCCAGAAGAGAATTGTCACATAGGATATTAATCGTTCGCGGTGTCCCCTGTGAATAAAACCAAATCAGTTTCTTCGCCCTATTACCAAATAGCGGTGGGCCCTGATACCTCGCAATCTTTAAACGATGCTGAATGTATTCATATGCATCTTTTTCGCTGAGTGGGGTCGTGCTGCGTCTAAGACCAATCCTTTGAACAAGTTGTCTTAGCGCGCGTTTTTGCAGCGTGATTTCCAGTTCCGGTTGACCGGCAAGGACGATCTGAATCAATTTGTGTTGACGGGTTTGCAGATTGGACAGAAGCCTCAAGTTTTCCAGGCTATGTCGGTTGAGATTCTGAGCCTCATCGATAATAAGCGCAACGTTCCCTCCGATTTCATCTTGCTTTAAAGCAAAGTTATTTAGGCGTTGGATCGCTTTCCTTTTAGTCAAATTCTCTTCTGTTCTAGCCAAATTAAGATCAATCAGGGCCATATGCAGCATGTCTTCAAACGCCAAACTGGTATTTGAAATAAAA
>JASFGZ010000407.1:0-4697 GCA_050123495.1 Desulfobacterales bacterium | reverse complement strand
CAGCGCCTCGATCTCACCACTTAAAATTGACAGCGGCGTTCTCAATTCGTGCGCAATATCGGAAATCCACTGTTGGCGAGTCTGTTCATATTGTTCCAGGGTTTGCGCCATGGTATTAAAATCCGCGGCCAGCCGCCCCAGTTCATCCTCGGACTCAACCTCGATTCGGGTATCAAACTCACGCGATGCCAGGGCCCGGGTCCCGACCGTAAGCCTGCGGATGGGTGCCAATAAATGTTTGGATAAAAGAAACGCTACAATGGCCGCCAGCACCAGAATAACGCAGCCAATCATATAGAGCATCTGGGATTGTTGTTTTAAAAACCGAATCACCAGCGGATCTGCCAGGTGCTCTCTTTTGTGAAGGCCCAGCCAGCCTGCGGTTTTGCCAGAGACGGCAATTTCCTTCAGGGTATAGCCGTCATATGAAACCCTGGCACGTCCGCCGGCGATATGCTGTTTATCAGCATTAAAAACCGCCAGTCTGCGGGCCAATCGCTGAATACGCCCGGAAGGCACAGGCGGCGGCATATCTTGAGCGCTACCCCGGGATCCTTTGTTTTCAAAATCAGGCCGTCGGGGGGGCGGTCTGCGAAGATCAAAAACTCTTTGCGGCAGGCTAGATCGCAATATTTCCTCCCAGCGCCCGGGATTATTTTTAAGCGCCTGCCAACCCTTGTGGGTTTGGTATTCAGCGGCCAGAGCGGCGGCGACATCGCTGTATCTTTCCAGCAGCGAATTGTTGACGTAATCCGAAAAATTGCGGGCAACATAAAACCGAATGATCCCGACCATAAGGGCCACAACGATAAGGGCCGTTAACGTAAAGGCCAAAAAAATTTTATAATAAAGTTTAAATTTCATTATCGGGTTACAAATTAAGTTTCCTATATCATTTTACGTATTACTGGAAGCGACCTCAAAAAAATCGGAAAATTGTCTGATTTTTTTTACTGGACAGGATTAACAGGATTTACTGGATATTTTTTGGCTTTCCGGATGCAAGCCAAAAATTTCAATCGCCTTCGGCGAATGAAAAAATAGTTGCCATTTAATCAAAGTTCATAGAGTAATTTGATCTTACCCCTCCTAATTCCTGTGAGATTTTTTCCCGCTCATAGGACGGGATTGGGTTTCGCCACTTTCTTCTGGAAAGTGGCGAAGAAAAGAAATCCAAAAAATCCTGTTAATCCTGTCTAAAATATAAATTAGATAGGTTTTATTATACCTTAGCACACATTTCAAATCCATGCCTCTCTCTTCACGACCTTTACATCGCTTCTTCATATTTTCTCCACAGTTAGATGTTAACTTAAGCATAGATCACACAGAGAGTTTATCAAAATTTTATAGTTTAACCACAAACTGCAAGGAGGCTAGCATGAAAAAGATTCAAACGATCATCGTCGCGAGTGTACTGGTAATGGGTATGGCCCTTTCCGGACCGGCATTTGCGGGCAGCCAGGGAAAAGGCCACCGTCAGGGTTTCGGATTTAAAGGACGTCCTATGGGCGGCCTGATGCTGCTGGCAAGATATCAGCAAAAGAACCTGATGGTTCAAGTGCTTTCAGAAATGACAGGTCAAAAACCCGAGGCCATCCACACAAAACTCAACGAACAGCGAATGCGCACCGTAATGCAGGAGCTAGACATTGACCGCCGGGAATTTCACAGCGCGATGCAGGCTAAAGTCAGCGAGCAGATTAAACAGGCGGTTGCAGACGGAACCATTACACCGCAGCAGGAGAAAGATATTCTTGAAAAAATGGAAAATCGATCCAAGCGCCGCGAGGCTATGCGCAAGCTGATTGAAAAAGGAATTGCAGATGGGACCATCACCCAGGAGGAAGCACAGGTGCTACGGCCCAAACACCGTTAGCAGTTATCTTACAAATCCGCCTGAGGCCGATAAAGGGCCTCAGGCGGATTATCTCCTCCCCTTGACGCGTGGTTAAAGTATCAAAGCATTTCCCATATTGAAACCCAAGATTATTTTTTTCTAAAGTTATTGGTATAGTTACCGATATTTCTATAGAGGTATAAGACAATATGGGCAAACGAAAAATGTATAACACCACCCTAGATGCGGAATTGATCAAGGAAATCAAAATCCTCGCGGCCCAGCTGGACAAGCGACAAAATGATCTCCTTGAAGAAGCGATCAGGGATCTACTCAAAAAACACAGATACCCAGATGAAGCAACAGCTCCCCTGGGCATATCTAATGGATGAGTAGCTCGCTGGAGCGCACCCGCTTTTATCTTAGAGGAGACAATAACTTGAATAATTTGGTCTATTTAGGCTTTGGCTTAATAGGTTTTGGGTTAGTGTTTTTTTTGTGTCTGCTCCTGACCGACAAATCCAAGCAGGACGATGAGAGCGAACTCGAATAAGGGGGGTTTTCATATAAGATAGCCCTTAAAAGAGTTTTTCTTGACATTAATCTGTGTTTTAAAATATTAAAATGGTAGAAGAACAAGCATACAATCGTACACACATCCAGAATTCAATCTCAAATTAAAATCAGCTCTCTTATTAATTCTCTGTCGTATCCGCCCTTTGAACACTGAATCGTTACGCCGCATCTCATCGTCTGATCCGGATTAGAATAATTCCAGCATTTTTTAAGCGCGCCCAAGCGTTAAATTGTAAAAAACCGTTAACACACAATCAAAGGAGGCAAGAAATGGCAAAAGTACTGCGATGCAAAGATGTCGGTATGGATTGTGATTTTGAGGCCCGGGCTGAAACCGAGGAAGAGGTTTTAAAGCAAGCCGCAGAACATGCTGCCGCAGCACATGATATGCAAGAGATACCCCAAGATGTTCTCGCGAAGGTACGTGCGGCTATCCGTGACGCGTAATGACGACCGTAAAAATCAACGTCTAACCCAAAGTCGAAGATAAGCATAAACCCCATCTCTAAACAGGGAGGTGGGGTTTTGATTTGGCGGCAGAAGAGACTTATGCTCGGTAAGGTTAAAAATATTTAACAACAAAATTTGTCAGAACGGCAAAGAATATGACAAAGCCAACCAGAACTGCCAGATATATGAGATACTTAATGATTATCCAAAGAATTCTTAACATTGCCGCCGCTTTTACTTGACTTTAACCGGTAGACTTGCATTATAGGGCCTGTTCTTTTCAAATGTCATCCCAATTCAAATCTATCACATCAAGGCAAAGAAGGTAAAGAAAACCATGACGACAGGTCATATTTCGACGATCGCCGATGAACTCACGCTGCCGTCTGCTGGTGTCCAAACCACCGTGAGCCTTCTCAGACAAGGAGACACCATCCCTTTCATCGCCCGCTATCGCAAAGAGGCTACCGGCAGCTTCGATGAGGTGGCCATCACTGCAATCAGAGACCGATTGAATCAGCTCGAAGAGCTTGACGCCCGTAAGGCCGCGGTAATCAGATCCCTCGAAATCCATGGTCATCTTACAGAAGAACTCAAGCAAAAAGTGCTTTCATCTGCAAACCTGGTCGTGCTGGAAGATATTTACCTGCCCTACCGCCCGAAACGCAGAACCAAAGCCATGATTGCGCGCCAAAAAGGTCTGGAACCCCTGGCGCTTAAACTTCTGGAACAGACCGGGCAGGATCCCGGCCAGCTTGCCGCCGAATTTGTTGATCCTGAAAAGGAGGTGCCATCAGCACAGGTTGCGCTGGAAGGTGCCCGGCACATCATGGCCGAAATCATCAACGAGGATCCCGGGTCACGTGAAAAAATGCGAGAGCTGTATTTTCAAAAAGGCTTTATTCAAAGCCGGGTGGCCTCCGGAAAGGAAGCCGAAGGCGCCAAGTATAGAGATTACTTTGACTGGCTGGAAGTTGCCGCCAGGGCCCCTTCCCACCGGATACTGGCCATGCGCCGCGGGGAAAAGGAAGCGGTTCTTAATCTGAGCATTGCACCGCCGGCACCTGAAGCTTTGGAACTGCTGGAAGCCCTTTTTGTCAGGGGTGCGGCCGCTGATTCAGCGCAGGTCAAGTTAGCCGTCCATGACAGTTTCAAACGGCTGCTGTCACGTTCTATGGAAACAGAGGCGCGACTTGCCACCCGTCAGCGCGCTGAGAAACATGCCATCGAGGTGTTTGCCCGCAACCTGCGCGAGCTGCTTCTGGCACCGCCACTGGGTCCCAAACGGGTTATGGGAATCGATCCCGGTTTCCGAACGGGCTGCAAGGTGGTTTGCCTGAACCGTCAGGGGAAACTTCTCCACTATGACACGATTTATCCGCACCTGGATCAACGGCGGGATTTGAAAGCAGCCGAATCCATCATCGACCTGTATCAGCGCTATGAGATCGAAGCGGTGGCGGTTGGAAACGGTACCGCAGGCAGAGAAACCGAGGCCTTTATTCGCAAAATTGAGGGCCTGAAAGATACTCCGGTGATTCTGGTCAGTGAAAGCGGTGCTTCCGTGTATTCCGCATCGGAGGCGGCCCGCCGCGAGTTCCCCGAGCTGGATCTCACCATACGCGGAGCCGTTTCGATCGCCAGACGTCTGATGGATCCTCTGGCGGAGCTTGTTAAAATCGATCCCAAATCGATCGGAGTGGGGCAATACCAGCACGATGTTGATCAGCCCGCATTGAAACAGGCACTGGATGATGTGGTTATCAGTTGCGTGAATGCCGTCGGTGTAGACGTAAACCGCGCCAGCGTTGAACTGCTGGCTTATGTATCG
>JASFGZ010000406.1:0-4739 GCA_050123495.1 Desulfobacterales bacterium | reverse complement strand
ACCACCACGACCGGTGGTAATCCGCTGGCCTGTTCGGCGGCGCTTGCGGCCGTCACCGTGTTGCTGGAAGAAGACCTGGCCGGGCAAGCCAAGACCAAGGGTGCGTATCTGCTAAGTCAGTTAAGACAACTTCAAGAGCGCTATCCGGGTGTGCTGGCTGATATCCGCGGATTGGGGTTGTTGATCGGTATGGAGTTTCCCACCGACGGCATCGGCTATAAAGTCGCATCCGGTCTTTTTTCCCGCGGCGTGCTAACCGCCGGCACCCTGACCAACTCCAAAACGATTCGCATCGAGCCCGCGCTAAATGTCCCCCAGGAAATCCTGGATGAAGTCCTCAACCGGCTCGAAGATGTTTTTAAAACCATTGAAATGCCGAAACGGCCTGAACCCATGAACCTCTACTCCGGGCAGGTCCTGCATGTGGATTTAACCTCCCAAAAGATCCAGCCTAAATCCATTAAAAAAGCGTGGCTGCAGGACTACATCGGCGGCTGGGGTCTGGCGGTCAAATATTTTTACGAACTGGCGGATCCCAAAATCGATCCATTGTCCCCAGCTAACGTTGTGGTGATCATGACCGGCCCCCTGTGCGGCACCCTGGCACCGACGGCGTCACGCATCTGCCTGGTTTCCAAGTCGCCGCACACCGGCACTATTTTCGAAACCAATGTGGGCGGTGCATTCGGGCCGGAACTGAAATTTGCAGGCTATGACGGCATCGTTATCACCGGTAAGGCCGAGCACCCGGTGTACCTGCGGATCGTAGATGATGAGGTCAGCCTTGAAGACGCGAAACCGGTCCTGGGAAAAGGCATATTTGAAACCGAACGATGGCTGGCCGAGAAGATGGGCCATGGTTTCAAAAGCCTTTGCATCGGGCCGGCCGGCGAAAATCTGGTGTCCTATGCCTGCATCGGATCAGAGGCCTACCGCCAGATGGGCCGCGGCGGAGCCGGAGCAGTGTTTGGCTCGAAAAACCTTAAAGCAATTGCCTGCAAGGGCACCGGCGGTGTCCAGGTTGAAGACATGGGTGTGTTTTATGAAAAAGTCGCCCTGCACAAGGAATCCAATTTGTTAACCGATGAAAATTTATGGGCTAAAAATGACGGCACCCCCATGTTGATTGATGTGACCAATGAAATCGGCATTCATCCGACCCGCAACTATACCGCTGGCGTCAATCCCAGGCGCCACGCCCTTGATGCTGAGACCGTCAACTCGATTAAAATTGGCGATCGCGCCTGTGCCTCATGCCCCCTGGGCTGCGGAAACTTCACTTCAGTAAACGGTGTTCAGGTGGAAGGGCCGGAATATGAAACACTGTGCCTGGGCGGATCCAATTGCGAAATAAACGATATGGAACAGGTCATGCGCTTCAACCGGCTGTGCGATGATCTGGGTCTGGACACCATGTCTGCCGGTGGCACCATCGGGTTGGCCATGGAACTGAGCGAATCAGGAGTTCAGGATTTCGGGTTGAAGTTCGGCCAGGCTGAGGAATATTTAAAAGTTATTACGGAAATTGCGAACCGATCCACACCCCGCGGGCAGGACCTGGCCCTGGGTGCGGCCAAATTGGCGGACAAGTACAGGTTGCCAGAAAAAGCAGCCCATTCAAAAGGATTAGAGATGCCGGCCTATGATCCCAGGGGCAGTTACGGCATGGGGCTTGCCTATGCCACCAGTGAACGCGGCGCCTGTCATCTGAGAGCATTTACCATCTTTGCAGATGATCCCTTTAAGCTTAAATCCATGGCAAGCGATGTGATGGATAGCCAAAACAGCAATGCCGCCAAATGGTCAATGTGCTTTTGTGATTTCTGGGGATCGGTGGATACGGAGATTATGGCTGATTTGCTGTCAGCCGGCCTGGGCAAACAGGTTTCGGCGGAAGACCTCAACAAAGCCGGGGAGCGGATCTGGAACCTCGTGCGGTTGTATAATCTCAGAGCCGGTTTTAGCGCTGCGGATGACAAGCTGCCCGAAAAGATAACCCGCCAGGCGCTTAAAAACGGCCCTCACGACGGCCGGGTGCTAAGCGAGGCAGATCTGGAGGAAATGAAAGCGCTTTACTATCATCTGCGCGGCTGGGATCGAGAAGGACGGCCCAAAGCAGAGAAATTGCGGGAGTTGGGACTTGAGGGCCTTCAATAGAATTGTGATGCTGCTGCTGGATTAAAAACTTCAATTTTATTTAATTTTTATCACGGAGGATGTTTATGGAAAAGCATTTACTGGCCACACCCAATCGATGCACCGGCTGCAACCGTTGCACCTATGTGTGTGCCGCTGTCAAAGAGGGCATGTTCATACCTTCCAGAGCGCGGCTGAAGATCAACAACTTTCCTCTCCGGGGATACTCGGTGCCGAGTGTCTGTTTTCAATGTCCCCAACCAGATTGTTTGGAAGCCTGTCCCGAAGAGGCGATTTATAAAAACGAGAGAGGTGTTGTGGCAGTCGATGCCCCCAAATGCAATGGCTGCGGTGATTGTGTGGCCGCCTGTCCCTATGGTATGATCGAGCAATATGGATCCGGCAAAGCTTACAAGTGCGATCTGTGCGGCGGTAATCCGGCCTGTGTTGCCGAGTGTCATTATGGCGCTCTGGTTTTTAAAGAAGCCGATAAAATCGAGCGCAAGCAGCGGGGCATCCAGATGAAACAGCGCATCACCGATGGCGCTCCGGAAGATAAGCGGCATCAGCTGGCCTTAAACGTTCTCGAGGGTGCGGTCCGGATTCCGCGCACCCCCGGGTATCTGGGGTGATTGAAGGAATTACAATTACGAGTTTTTCCATTCTTAATTCCTGAATCCCTGGATTGCAGCATCCAGGTGAATCCGCATCATGCGTTAAATACGTTTTACCTGCAAAGTGAGATATGATTATGAATAATCAGTTTCCGCGATCACCCTTTTCTCCACCTCAGCAGAGTCTGCCTTTTACCGGCATTGCCACCTTTGCCGGCTACCCGTTCTGGCAACCCGATCAGAAAACAGACGCCGTGGTTTTAGGAATACCATATGACGAAGGTACAACATACAGACCCGGCACCCGCTTCGGCCCCCGGGCCATCCGGGATGCCTCTATGTTTTACAGCTATGATAGCCAGGAAGATCGGTATTATGATGCGGATCGGCAAAAGCGGATTCTGAAAGGCAAGACAATCGCCGATGCCGGTGATGTTGAGATCGAGCCGCTTAGTCTTGAGAAAAATTGGATGGCGATTACGGGGGCAGTGACCTCCATTCTCGATGCCGGAGCAATTCCGGCTGTCCTGGGTGGAGATCACTCAATTACCGATCCCGTGGTCCAGGCCTTTCAGGGCCGGCCATTTCATTATGTGCATTTTGATACCCATGCCGATTGTGACCAGGTGTTTTATAGTGACTTTACCCATGGCAGTCCGGTTAAGCATGTTATGGAGAAAGGACTGGCGGAATCTGTTACCGTGATCGGTATACGGGGGCTGACGAATTCTGCGGATGATATTGCCAGGATTCAAGCGCAAGGGGTAACCATTATTACCGCCAGAGATCTGAGGAAAAAATTAGCGCGACCGGATCCCGCTCTTTTTAAAGAGGGTAACACCTACATTAGTTTGGACATCGACTTTTTTGATCCATCGGCCGCACCGGGAACCGGCACCCCTGAGCCCGGAGGACTTTTTTTCCCGGATTTTTCGGATGCAATTCATTTAATCGCCGATCGCGGAAGTATCATTGGATTTGATGTGGTGGAAGTAAGTCCGCTCTTTGACGGACGCAGTGCCAACACTGCCCATCTGGCCGCCCGTTGTGTGCTGGAGTTGATGAGTGCGGCTTTGGATTAAGACTTTTCAAGAAAAAAATAATAGCTCTTGTAATGCGATTATCGATTGGGATATTGAGAATAATGGCGGCATCGATTCATCGAATTTGCGCATGCTGAAATCTGTCAGTTTTAATTTTCTCGGGGGCGATTGCCCGGGGTTGAGGTATAGGAGCCAAATAGTGGATAATTCCGTTGAGCTAAAAAGCGTGACCAAGAGATTTGGCGATGTTATTGCCGCCGATAATGTCAACCTGGAAATCGGACGCGGCGAGTTCTTTTCTCTTCTCGGCCCCAGCGGGTGCGGCAAAACCACCACACTTCGGCTCGTTGCCGGTTTTGAGCAGCCCACCGAAGGGGAGATATTGATCAACAACGTCAATGTCAGCAACCAAAGACCTTATGAAAGAAACGTGAATACGGTTTTTCAGAGCTACGCACTTTTCCCCCATCTCACCGTGGCCGGCAATATTCGGTTTGGCCTGGAAAGAAAAAAAATACCAAAAGATCAAATGAGCAAACTGGTGGAAGAAGCCCTCGATCTGGTGCAATTAAAGAAAATGGGCGATCGCCTTCCACATCAATTAAGCGGCGGGCAGCAACAACGGGTTGCCCTTGCCCGGGCCCTGGTGCTGAGACCGGAAGTCCTTCTTCTGGATGAACCCTTAGGGGCGCTCGACCTCAAGCTTCGCAAGGCCATGCAAATCGAATTAAAAAGCCTCCAGGAAAGGATTGGCATCACCTTTATCTATGTTACCCACGACCAGGAAGAAGCCCTGACCATGTCGGACCGCATTGCCGTCATGGAAAGCGGTCGTCTGGCGCAGGTCGGAACACCGGAGGAAATCTACGAGCGCCCCCGAACCCGATTTGTGGCCGACTTTATCGGGGAATCCAACTTTTTTTCAGGGGCGATTACGGCAATCGAT
>JASFGZ010000405.1:0-4740 GCA_050123495.1 Desulfobacterales bacterium | reverse complement strand
GAATCACTTAAACGAGCTCATCGACCAGGCCGATCTGGAGGATATTGGGAAGAAACGTCAAAAATGGTTTGCACAAATTGAGGAATGGAAGAACACAAACCCTCTGGCTTATAAGCAGGAGGAGGCAATCAAGCCCCAGTATGTGGTTGAGAAGCTGTACGAACTAACCAAGGGTCAGGCCATTATCACCACCGAGGTCGGGCAAAACCAGATGTGGGCAGCTCAATATTATCATTTCGATCGGCCCAACCATTTTATTACATCGGGTGGTCTTGGCTGTATGGGCTTCGGTCTGCCAGCGGCCATAGGCGCTCAGATGGCATGCCCCGACAAACTTGTCGTTGATATTGCCGGAGATGGCAGCATTCAGATGAACATTCAGGAAATGGCCACTGCGGTCCAAAGTGGTCTGCCGGTGAAGGTGGTCATTCTGAATAACGGATATTTGGGGATGGTCCGCCAATGGCAGGAATTATTTTACGACAAACGATACGCCTGCACAGGTATGGATTGTGCGCCTGATTTTGTAAAACTGGCCGAGGCCTTTGGAGCGATAGGTTTAAGGGCATCAACGCCGCAAGAGGTAGAAGCGGTACTCAAAGAGGGGCTCTCTATTGCTGAACCCGTCATCATGGATTTTAAGGTCGCTCGGGAAGAAAGTGTATATCCGATGGTGCCCGCCGGTGCGCCAATTACGGAAATGCTGCTCGTGTAAACCATTTGGTTCCGGGCCTTTATCGCGGTGCAGCGGCTGCGGGCGGGCGGATTTTGGTATACACGTTCCGGCTTACGCGTTGCGAGTTAAAAATATAACCTTTAACCAGATTGATTGCCGCCCGTTCTAATTCGAAATCCGCAACTTGCAACAAGGAATTTTTTTATGGAAGATCAAAAACACACCATGACGATGCTGGTTGATAACCAACCGGGGGTTCTTTCAAGAGTGTCCGGATTATTCAGCGGCAAAGGTTTTAACATTGAAAGCTTGTGCACGGCGCCGACCATGGACCCTCGGGTTTCCAGAATTACGATTGTCACTAAAGCCAATCCACCTTTAATCGAACAAATCGAAAAGCAACTCCGAAAGTTGATTAACGTAATAAAGCTACGCGATATGACAGGACCGAAGGCTGTTAAAAGGGAAATGGCACTCATCTGTGTGCAGGCCAAACCTCAACTTCGTGCGGAAATACTACGAATTGTTGACATCTTTCGTTGTAAAGTAATTGACGTCGGCTTAGAGCACTATATCATCGAGGTAACCGGAGATGAAGCAAAATTAGCTGCGCTGATAAATCTTCTTCGCCCCATGGGGATAAAGAAGATTGCTAGAAGCGGGACGCTGGCATTATACCGGGAGCCCAAATAGTTTTCAATCCCTAAATGGCTATTTTTTCACTGGGCTGCGTTCTCCGCGGATTTTAGACCTCAACGTACCAAAAGTACGTCTCGGCCTAAAATCCTTGTGCGGCCTTACCCAGCAAAAAAATATCTCATTTATGAATGGAAAACACCTTTTTAGGAAAATGAATTTACGAATTTTATAGGGAATAACTTAAAAAAGGAGAGATGGGATGGCACAGTTCAGCTTCGGTGGTGTAATGGAAGAAGTGATCACGGATGAAGAATTTCCTCTTCAAAAAGCCCGAGAGGTTCTCAAAGATGAACTCGTGGCGGTATTGGGGTATGGCGTTCAAGGACCGGGCCAGGCGTTAAACATGCGAGATAATGGAATCAATGTTATCGTTGGCCAACGCAAAAACAGTGGGTCCTGGGACCGGGCGGTTGCCGATGGTTTTGTTCCGGGCAAAACGCTTTTGCCACTGGTGGAAGCCGCACAGAAAGCGACCATAATCCAGTACCTGCTATCAGATGCGGGCCAAATGGCCGTATGGCCACAGATAAAGGAATGTCTTGCGGAGGCAAATACACTTTACTTCTCACATGGATTCTCAATTGTGTATCACGATCAAACCGATATCATTCCGCCCAAAAATATCGATGTGGTCTTGGTCGCTCCCAAGGGCTCAGGGCGCACCGTTAGAAGTAATTTTTTGGATGGAAGCGGTATCAATTCAAGCTTCGCCATCCACCAGGATTACACCGGCAAAGCCCGAGAAAAAACGCTGGCGCTTGGAATTGCCATCGGTTCCGGCTATCTTTTTCCCACCACCTTTGCCAACGAAGTTCACAGTGATTTAACCGGCGAACGCGGCGTTTTGATGGGATGCCTGGCCGGTGTCATGGAAGCGCAGTACAATCTTTTGAGAAAAAAAGGACACAGCCCGAGTGAAGCATTTAATGAGACGGTGGAAGAATTGACCCAGAGCCTTATCCGACTGGTGGCTGAAAACGGTATGGATTGGATGTTTGCCAGCTGCTCAACGACGGCGCAACGCGGAGCCCTGGACTGGGCACCCAGATTCCGGGATGCCGTAACGCCTGTGTTTGATGAGTTATATGAAAAAGTAATTTCCGGAGCGGAAACCAAACGGGTTCTGGAGGCCAACAGTGCTCCGGATTATCGTCAAAAGCTTGAAAAAGAGCTGAAGGTTATAAAAGAATCTGAAATGTGGCAAACCGGTACCATGGTACGCTCACTTAGACCGGAAAACAGAAGAAAATAAGTCGGGCGCAAGGTGCACGGCGCAGGGCACACGGCAGGGGAACAAATTTAGCGAGTTGGTATAGTAAAAAGTTATCGTTCCTTCGCCTTGAGCCTTATGCCTTATGCCCGAAGCCTTGATGATTTGGAGAACCACAATGGACAGCATCTTTCTATACGACACAACGCTAAGAGACGGAACCCAGGGCGAGAACGTCACCTTTTCTGCGGAGGAAAAATTAAATATTGCGATGCGGCTGGATGATATCGGCATACATTATATTGAAGGTGGTTGGCCCGGTTCGAATCCAAGAGATCTGGCATTTTTTGAACTTGCCAAAAGAGTTGAATTTAGGCATGCCCGTCTAACTGCTTTTGGCTCAACTTGTAAGCCCGGCACCCGCCCCGACGCGGATGACAATCTCAACGCGCTGCTTGAAGCCCAGACACCCACCGTAACGATTTTTGGTAAAAGCTGGGACCTTCATGTTGAGAAAGTCATGAATAATACGCTTAAAGATAATCTTAGCATGATAAGCGACAGTGTGGCCTTATTAAAGCAATGCGGCCGCGAGGTCATCTATGATGCCGAGCATTTTTTTGATGGTTACAAAAACAATCCAGACTATGCATTGGAAACCCTTACCGCCGCGATAAGTGGGGGTGCCGATTTTATTGTTTTATGCGATACCAATGGGGGTACCCTCCCATTGGAATTAGATTCGATCATCAATGAAGTTAAAACAGAGATGAATGTCAACCGCGCCAGCCCGTCTCAAAACAACGCCATCAAGCTCGGAATCCACGCCCATAATGACTGCGGCGTGGCAGTGGCCAATACAATAACAGCAATCCAAACGGGTGCGGTAATGGTCCATGGAACGATGAATGGATATGGTGAACGATGCGGCAATGCCGATTTGACTTCAATCATTCCAATCCTATGCCTAAAAATGGGCCATGAATGCATTTCAGAAAACAATCTTAAAAAACTTAGAAATTTGTCGAGATATGTCAGTGAAACGGCCAACCTGGTTCCCGTAAATTCGAGACCCTTTGTCGGTAAAAGCGCCTTTGCCCATAAGGGTGGCATCCACGTAAGCGCCATCATGAAAACACCGCGGGCTTATGAACACATGGACCCCGGACAGGTCGGAAACAAACGCCGTGTTCTGATCTCCGATCTTTCCGGCAAAAGTAATGTGGAATACAAAGCAAAAGAACTCGGGATTGAGCTCGGAAAAAATGGTTTTGACAGTCGCAAGATTGCTTCGGAGGTTAAACAGCTAGAGCAGGAAGGATACCAGTTTGATACTGCCGATGGCTCGTTTAGAATCCTTTTAGAAAAGTTTACCGATCAATTTCGGCCTCATTTTGAACTCGAATCCTTCCGGGTAACCGTCGAAAAAGACACAGACCAGCCCTGCAGCGCCCAGGCAACCATTAAAATTCGTGTCGGGGATAGACAGGAGATTACGGCAGGGGAAGGCTATGGTCCGGTAAGTGCCTTGGATAATGCCCTGAGGAAAGCCCTTGATAAATTTTATCCGGATCTTGATACGATGCGCCTCGTCGATTTTAAAGTGCGGGTAATTGATGGAACCCGAGGAACTGCGGCCAAAGTCCGGGTTTTAATAGAATCACGGGATCAAAACCAGATCTGGAGCACCATGGGTGTCTCAGAGGACATCATCGAAGCCAGCTGGCAGGCTCTGGCAGACAGCTTTCAATTCAAGCTTGAAAATGAGGAAAAATTACGCATCGCTAATTCAGCCTGACTAGAAGTGGATGATTTATAATCAATCGAAGAAAGCCAAGACCGAAGAAGGAGAGGTCATTTGAAAAGGACGGAAGGAAATAACGCCGCAGGTCAATCGATGATTCGGTGCCTGCGGCAAATGCTCCCTGTGTTAAGATCAAAGCGTTAAGCGCTTAAATAGTTGAATCGAGACAGGCAACTTAATCACGACAATTATTTAAACAATCAGCATCTCAACTATTTAACGAACCAACGATTTAATAAAGCAACAAGGAGTTAAAACAAAATGAGCGATCAAGTACTTATGTTTGACACGACCTTAAGGGATGGTGAACAGAGCCCGGGCGCCAGTATGAATACAGCCGAAAAATTACGC